>NZ_JARWNW010000103.1 GCF_029868325.1 Nocardia carnea | reverse complement strand
ACCTGCGCACCAAAGGAGCGCACCACATCCTCACCAAAGTGGAGCGGCTCACCGCCGCCAGCGGAGTGGAGGGTCGCGCCCCGCTGTTCTCCCCCCCTAAATACCGCGCCCGCTTTATTTCGTTATATCCCCCCCCCGGGGGGCCGGTCGTCCAATAGGGATACGGGTTACATCGCCATCTGGTGCTGGCGCTGGGCGTGGAAGAAATCCGCCCAGGAGGTCACCTCGGGATGCTGTTTGAGCAGCGCCCGCCGCTGCCGTTCGGTCATACCACCCCACACTCCGAACTCGACCCTGTTGTCCAGTGCGTCCGCCCCGCACTCCATCAGGACCGGGCAGTGCCGGCAGATCGTCGCCGCCTTGCGCTGTGCCGCGCCGCGTACGAACAACTGATCGGGATCGACTTCCTTGCATCGGGCCTGGGAAACCCAGGCGATCCTTGCTTCGGCCTGCTCTACATCCAAGCGAGCGACGGGGGTTGTCATATGCATTTGGTGTGCCCCTTTGCCAGTCCGAACACCGGGTCACGGCGCTCCGGAATCGCGTGTACTCCGCAGCAACCCGAACCCCGCTGCGAAGTGCACCACATTCCACATTGAGTGTTAGCTCTATCACACTGAGCTCTCAATCTAGGTAAAGGTATGCCGCGAGCGCAAGACCGGATGATGACTTTTTGGTACGTCCGTCCCTGCGACCCGGTGGCCGTTGCCCGCCCACACGGCCGAATACGCACGTCAGGCGGGTTCCCTCGGATCGGCCCCCACATCGGCGAATCCGGATACACAACACCGGATGTCCACACTCCACGGACGCCGGACGGCCACCCTCTACCCTGGTGCTGTGCCGATCACACGTGCGCTCCTCAAGCTGGCGGGCAGCTGTGTACTCGCCTCCGTACTCGTTGCCGGAATGTTGTTCCCGGTCGCCGGAGGTTTCGGTTTCGTCTCGAACCGCGCCGCCGACGCTGTCGACAACGTGTCGGCGGAACTGGTCGAGGGAACCGTGCCGGCCGTCTCCACCATGGTGGACGCGGCCGGTAACCCCATCGCCTATCTGTACGAGCAGCGCCGCTTCGAAGTGCCCAGCGACCAGATCTCCAACGATATGAAGCTGGCCATCGTCTCCATCGAGGACAAACGCTTCGCCGACCATCACGGTGTGGACTGGCAGGGCACCATCCGTGCCTTCCTCACCAACACCAGCAGCGGCGAGGTACAGCAGGGCGCCTCCACGCTGGACCAGCAGTATGTGAAGAACTTCAACCTGCTGGTGGTCGCGAAAACCGATGCCGAACGCCGGGCCGCCATCGAAACCACTCCCGCGCGCAAGATCCGCGAGATCCGCATGGCGCTGACCCTGGACAAGGAGCTCAGCAAGGACGAGATCCTCACCCGGTATCTGAACCTGGTCCCGTTCGGTAATTCGTCCTACGGCATCCAGGACGCCGCCCAGACCTACTTCGGTATCGACGCGAAGGACCTGAACGTCGCGCAATCGGCGATGCTCGCGGGCATGGTGCAGAGCAGTTCGAAACTGAACCCCTACACCAACCCGGAAGGCGTCACCGACCGGCGCAACATCGTCCTGGACACCATGATCCAGAACATCCCCAGCCGGGCCGAGGAGTTCCGGGCCGCGAAGACCCAGCCGCTGGGTGTGCTGCCGGAACCGAAGGGTCTGCCGCAGGGCTGTATCGCCGCTGACGACCGCGGCTTCTTCTGCGATTACGCGCTGCAGTACCTGGCCGAGGCCGGGCTGAGCCAGGAGCAGATCCAGAAGGGCGGATACCTGATCCGCACCACGCTGGACCCTGTCGTACAGGACGCGGTGAAACGTTCGCTCGCCGAGCACGCCGACCCGCATCTGCCGAATATCGCCGAGGTCATGTCACTGATCGGCCCGGGTAAGGACAAACATCCGCTGCTGGCGATGGCCAGCAGCCGCACCTACGGCCTGGACCGGGAGGCACACGAGACACTGCTCGCCCAGCCGTACTCGATGGTCGGCGACGGCGCGGGATCGGTGTTCAAACTGTTCACCACGGCGGCAGCGATGGAGAAGGGGATGGGCATCAACGCCCAGCTCGACGTGCCGTCCCGGTTCGACGCCCGCGGGATGGGTAACGGCGGCGCCCCCGGGTGCCCGCCCGCCACCTACTGCGTCGAGAACGCCGGTAACTACAAGTCGCCGATGTCGGTGACCGAGGCGCTGGCCACCTCCCCGAACACCGCCTTCGTGAAACTCATCCAGGCCGTCGGCGTGACCCCGACTGTGGATATGGCCGTCCGGCTCGGCCTGCGCTCCTACACCGAGCCCGGCACCTCCGGCTTCGGCAACCAGAGCCTGGCCGACATGATCAAGGGCCAGAACCTCGGTTCGTTCACTCTCGGCCCCGTCGCGGTGAATCCGCTGGAGCTGTCGAATGTGGCGGCCACCCTGGCGTCCGGCGGGACATGGTGCCCGCCGTCACCCATCGCCGAGGTGATCGACCGGTACGGCAAACCGGTACCGCTCACCGAACAGGCCTGCGAGCAGGTCGTCGAACCGGGGCTGGCCGATACCCTCGCCAATGCGATGGGCAAGGACCACGATCCGGGCGGTACCGCCGGTGCCGCCGCCGCGGCGACCGGCTGGCAGGGGCCCGTGGCCGCGAAAACCGGGACCACCGAAAGCCACCGCTCCTCGGCATTCGTCGGTTTCACCAATTCGATGGCGGGCGCGGCCTACATCTACGGTGACAGCCCGACCCCCGGCGAGATCTGTTCCTTCCCGCTGCGCAACTGCCCGGCCAGCGACGCCAACGGCCTGTTCGGCGGTAACGAACCGGCCCGGAGCTGGTTCCAAGCCGTCAAGGAAGCCTCGGTGAACTACCCGCCGCCGGCCCTGCCGCCGGTGGACGAGAAGTATGTCCGCGGCGCGGAGAACGCCCAGGTCCCCGATGTGGTCGGGATGACGGCCGGCGAGGCGACCGGCGCGCTCACCGGCGCGGGCTTCAAGGTCACCTCGGTGACGTCGCCGGGCTCGGCGCCGAAGGGCACCGTCACCGGGTCGACACCGAACGGTTCGGCGATTCCGGGATCGCAGGTGACGATCTATCTCAGCGACGGCACCATCCGGCAGGCGCCCGAGCCGGGACGCCCGCCCGCCTCGACACCGAACGCCCCGGGGCTGCCACCGCTGCCGCCGTTCCTACCGCCCATCCCCATTCCGGTACCGATACCCCGATGATCTCCGGCGGTGACGGCGCGGCGCACAACGCCTAGAGCCGCGCCTTCACCGCCGCCGAGATCCGGGAACCGTCGGCCTTCCCGGCGGCCAGCCCGGTCGCGACCTTCATGACCTGCCCCATCTGCCGCTTACCCGGCCGCTCCCCCAGATCCTCCGCGACCTGGGCGATCGCGGTATCGGCGAGATCGGCGACCTCTGCGTCGGTCAACTGGGTGGGCAGATATTCGTCGATGACCCGCGCCTCGGCATGCTCGTTGGCTGCCAGCTCGCCACGCCCGGCCTGGGTGTAGACCTCCGCGGCCTCGTTGCGTTTCTTCGATTCCTTGGTCAGCACCGCGACGACCTCCGCATCGGAGAGTTCCCGGGCTTCCTTGCCGGCCACCTCGGCTGTCTGCACGGCGGCGAGCAGCATCCGCAGCGTATTGAGCCGCAGCGTGTCCTTCGCCTTCATCGCGGCGGTCATATCGGCGCGTAGCCTCGTTTTCAGTTCCGACATGCGCGCAACGGTAGCCGCTGCACCTCGCCACGCCCATCGGATTATCCCTGCGCGCCGGGCGTGTCCACCCGCGGTTATCGCATTGTTTCCCAAGGCCACAGGCCCGGTGGAGGCGAGGATGAGCAGGTAATCCGCCTGCTACTGCACCGTAACTGTGGTTCAACACGCTGCGCACTGCGCCTGCTGGTCACCTATGCTGGGCAAATGCCCGTGATCTCGACGTCGGCCCTGCGCCGGACCGCGTTCGGCGCAGCCGGAGCCGCGGCTGCCGGAGTCGGCTACGCCTCACTGATCGAACGCAATGCCTTCGTTCTCCGCGAAGCCACCATGCCGGTACTGCGGCCGGGTTCCGCCCCGCTGCGGATATTGCATATCAGCGATCTGCACATGACCCCCGGGCAGAAGCTCAAACAGCAGTGGTTGCGGGAGCTCGACCGCCTGGAGCCGGACCTGGTGATCAACACCGGTGACAATCTGTCCCACCAGAAGGCCGTACCGGCGGTGGTGCAGTCGCTCGGCCCGCTGTTGTCGCGCCCCGGTCTGTTCGTATTCGGCAGCAACGACTATTTCGCGCCGGTGCCGAAGAACCCGCTGAAGTACTTCGACAAGAATCACAAGCGAGTGCACGGTGCCCCGCTGCCGTGGAAGGATCTGCGGGCAGCGTTCACCGAACGCGGCTGGCTGGATCTCACCCATACCCGCCGCGATATCGAGGTGGGCGGTATCCGGATCGCCAGTGCGGGCGTCGACGACCCGCATATGCAGCGCGACCGCTACGACACCATTGCCGGCGCCCCCAATCCCCTGGCCGATCTGCGGCTCGGTCTCACGCATTCGCCGGAGCCGCGGGTCCTGGACCGCTTCGCCGACGACGGCTACGACCTGGTCCTCGCGGGTCATACGCATGGTGGCCAGCTGTGCCTGCCCGGTTACGGCGCTTTGGTGACCAACTGCGATATCGACCGCTCCCGAGTGAAGGGGCCGTCCAAATGGGGCGCCCACACCCGGCTGCACGTATCCGCCGGTATCGGCACCTCACCGTGGGCGCCCTACCGTTTCTGCTGCCGCCCGGAAGCGACTCTGCTCACCCTGGTGGCAGTGCCGCCGAAGAAGCCGGCCACCGATTCCGGCCACGTCTCGACCTCACAGGCAGTGGCCGGATAGGTCCTCGGCACCGGGAAAACCGGCCTCGAGCTGCCGGTTTCTTTTCCGGACCGGACCTGGGGTAAGCTACCTCAGGTCCGCTTCACGGGGTGTGGCGCAGCTTGGTAGCGCGCTTCGTTCGGGACGAAGAGGTCGTGGGTTCAAATCCCGCCACCCCGACTCGTGTGGTCGAGACACGATTGACCCCTGATCAGTTCTTCTGGTCAGGGGTTTTCTCGTGTCCGGGCCTGTTTCCCGCGGTCAGCGCGGATAGCGCCGCGGCGAGTTCCGCGCCGGTGGGCAAGGCGCCTTCCGGATGGCTCATCCATTGCATGACCAACCCATTGAGCAGGATCATGTAGAGCCCGCCGAGGGCGCGGGCGTGGGCAGGGTCCAGTTCCGGATGGATTTCGGCCAGCGTGGCCGCGATTTCGGTGGCCCCGGTTTCGCTCAGCTCCCCCATACGTACTTGTTCGCTGGGTGTCCGGTGGACCCTGACCAAGTTCTCCACACTCGCTACCAGGACTTCCCGGTTGCGCTCGAACAACTCGGCAATACCGTCCCAGACCTGCGGAAACGCGGTGGCGGGCGATTGCCCTGCGGTGGCACGGATCCGGCGTTCGAGGTCGTCGCCGATCACCCGGCCGGTCTCGTCGGTGAAGGCTTCGGTGAGCAGCCGGTCCTTGGATCCGAAGTGGTAGCCGATGGCGGCGAGACTCACGCCTGCTTCGGTGGCGATATCCCGGGCTGTGGTCGCGGCGAATCCGCGCTCGTAGATGCAGGTGCGCGCGGCAGCCAGCAGGTCCTCCTTGTTTCCCATGAGAACACCCTAACCGTTCGTCTTAGACATTTGTTCTAGACAATCGTTCTACGCTTGTGTTAGACATTTGTCTAAGACATTCGAACAAGAAATCAGCGAGGAACCGATGACCACACGCTCCCGTGCCGCCACCCCCAGAGTGCTGATCTCCGGCGGCGGAATCGCCGGCAACGCCGTCGCCCTGCAACTGTCCCGAGCCGGGATCCGGCCCACCGTGATCGAACGTGCACCCGCTCCCCGTCCCGGCGGTCAGGCCGTCGACCTGCGTGGTCCCAGCCGGACCGTCGCCGAGCGGATGGGCCTGATGCCCGGAATCCACCGGCACCGGCTCGACGAACGCGGCATGCTGCATGTCGATACCGCAGGACAAGAGATAGTCCGTATGCCCGCGGACCTCTTCGGCGGCAACGGCGCGGTTGCCGAAGCCGAGATAACCCGCGGCGATCTGAACCAGGTTCTGCTGGATGCGATCTCCGATGCCGCCGGTGCCCCCGGTAATCCGGGCGTCGACTACCGGTACGGGGAATGGATTCGCGACCTGCGTGAACACAGCGACGGCGTCCGGGTGGACTTCGCGTCGGGGGCCACCGCGGAATTCGACCTGGTGATCGGCGCCGACGGCCTGCACTCGGCGACCCGCCGGCTGGCATTCGGACCGGAAGACCAGTTCAGCACCTACCTCGGCGCCTACACGTCCTACTTCACCATGCCGACCCCGGCCGGAATCGAACCGCACTGGATGACCATGTATTCGATGCCCGGCGGAATCGTGGCCGGGCTGCGTCCCGATGCCGATCCGGCCACCGCCAAGGCGATGGTCATCATCCGGACCGATCCGGACCCGGCGCTCCGGCGCAATATCGCGGCCCAGCAGGAACTCATCCGCGCGAGCCTGGCCAGCGGCGGCTGGAAGACGGCCACCATCCTCGACGCGATGAACCGGGCCGAGGATTTCTATTTCGACGAGATCGCGCGGATCACGATGCCGCACTGGACCACCGGACGGGTGGCACTGGTCGGCGACGCCGGCTACTGCGGGTCACCGCTGAGTGGCCAGGGCACAGCGATGGCGCTGGTGGGCGCCTACGTACTGGCCGGGGAGATCGCCCGCACCCCGCACGACCCCACCGCCGCTCTCACCCGCTACACCGAAACCCTGCGGCCGTTCGTCGAAACCGCACAGCAATTGCCGCCGGGCGGAGTGAAAGGAATGGCCCCACGGACCAAAGCCGGTATCCGGGCCGCCCACGCTTTCGTCCGTCTCACCACCTCACGGATGATGCAGCCGCTGATGACCCGCATGCTTTCGGAGACCGAGAGCTACACCCTCCCGGAATACCCGGCGGCGCAACCGGTACCCGACTGATACCCCCGCCCGCCTCGGCGCACCCAGCACCGACCTCGCGCGGCAGCCGCGCCCGGCCAACCAGCGCACACCGTTGGTGCCGGTGACGATCCGTAGTGCGCAGCCGCCCCGCTGACTCGCACTCGTCGAACGACACGGCCTGACATCGCGGCGTCTGCGCATACCGCACCGACTGCCGATCGGCTGTGTGCGGGACGCCATATCCGCGATCCTTCACCAGCACAGGCACCGCATAAGGCGTGCTCGGTGCACAGGCCCCTCGCGCAGTGCGAACTACCGTTTCAGGCGACGTGAGTCGGTGTCCGAGACTTTCCCGCGGACGACACCGCACGTGTGTTGCACCGGGCAGGCCGCAAGTGCAGCGGTACTCCGACCGGCTCGTGTCCGCGCTTTCCACCTGCTGCGACGTCACCTCACCGGTTTTGCCCACGCGCCCGGCCGCGGGCGGCGGGGATGCGAGGTCCGGTGGCCCGGCGGGCGCCGAAAGCGGCGGGACGGGCGGGACGGTTCGCAGCGCGACCTATCCGCACCGAGAGCGCTCCGCCGACCAGCAGCATCCGCATCATGCGTTCGGCAGCGTCGGTGAGCAGTCGTTCGGCATCCGCCACCGCATCGGCGAGGGCCATGGGCACCGGGATGATCGAGGCGATGGCGCCGATGCCGACCTCGTGGACCGACGGCGCGCCCTCCCCCAGCGAACCGGCCAGCGCGACCACCGGCACCCCCTGCGCGCGGGACCTGCGGGCAATTTCGGCCGGCACCTTGCCGTGTGGGGTCTGCAGGTCGATCGCGCCTTCCGCGGTGATCACCAGGTCCGCCAGGCCGATCCGGCGGTCCAGATCCGCCCCGGTGAGGCCGGAGTCCAGCAGTGCGTCGAATCGGGAGCGCAGCGTCGCGCCCGCTCCGCCGGCCAGCCCCGCGCCGAGTCCACCGGATGCGCCGGTCACCGGTCCGGTGCGGAGATCGCCGGTTGCCCGGCCGTCGCGTTCGAGTATCGCCGCCCAGTTGTCCAGCGCGCGCGACAGCGCTTCGACCTGCGCGGGTGTGGCTCCTTTCTGCGGTCCGAACACGCGCGCGACACCGCGGGGCCCGCAGAGCAGGTTGTGCGGATTACCCGCCACCACGATTTCGGCGCGGGGCAGCCCGGGGTGCAGGCCGGACAGGTCGAGCCGAGCGGCTCGCGCGAGTTCGTAACCGCCGCTGCCTATTTCGCAGCCGGATCCGTCGAGGATCCGCGCACCCAGCGCTTGTAGCGCACCGGCGCCGCCGTCACAGGTGCCGGAATCGCCGCAGCCCACCACGATCCGCTCCGCGTCCGAATCCAGCGCCGCGGCGATGAGCTGCCCGACCCCGGTGGTCGTGGTGGCGCCCGGATCTCGGCGGTCGCGCGGTACCTGCCGCAGCCCCGCGGCGGCGGCCACCTCGACCACGGCCGTCTTCGCCGCCGGGAATCCGAGCCGGGCCCACTGGGCGCGCACCGGGATGTTCACCGGCCCGGTGACGTCGAGATGATGCAGTGTGCCGCCGGTCGCGGCGGCGAGCATGGCGGCGGTACCTTCGCCACCGTCGGCGATCGGGGCGAGATCGACGTGCACACCGGGCAGCACCCGGCGCAGACCCGCGGCGATGGCATGCGCCACGGATTCTGCTCCGAGACTTTCCTTGAAACCGCTGGGTGCCACGAGGATGCGCTGCGGAACGGTTACCGACATGGTGGTGCCTTTCGAGAGAGCCGACCACTCGGGTCAGGGGGAAGGACTCAGACCCAGCTGCGGCCAGACCCAGACCGCGAACGCGAGGAGTAACGCCACCGACAACGGGGCGAGGACAGCGGAGTAACGCAGTAGGTGTTCGGGCCGGTACCCCGGAACGGTGTCGGATGCGGCGAAAACGGCCATCGGTTTCGCCGAACTGGTCATGGTGTGGCAGAACCCCGCTGCCGCCGTCGACAGGAAGGCCGCCGCGGCCGCATCCACGCCCACCGCCGGGGCGGTCGCGACGATGATCGGCACGAGCACGGCCGAACGGGCCGAACGCGACTGGATCATCAAGTGGGCGAGCAGGGATACGACCACGGTCAGCGCCAGGAAAACCGCACCGGCAGCGGTCCCGAGCGAACGCACCGGATCGAATACGAGTCCGGCGAGCCAGGCCGACGCACCGGTGGTCGTGAGGGCGATACCCAGGCACAGGGTGGCGGCCATGAACAACAGCAGAGTCC
Source organism: Nocardia carnea (assembly GCF_029868325.1). Lineage (GTDB taxonomy): Bacteria > Actinomycetota > Actinomycetes > Mycobacteriales > Mycobacteriaceae > Nocardia > Nocardia carnea_C. The sequence continues at coordinate 4,193 of NZ_JARWNW010000103.1, read as the reverse complement.
ACGGGATCGTTTTCGCGGCGGCGGGCAGTGTGGTCCCGCCGATCCGCGGTGCGGTCGCGAGCAGGGCGCCGAGTACGGCGACCACCGCCGGGTCCACACCGTGCAGCGCCTCGGTGCACCACAGCACCACAACGGCCGCGAGCACCCCGAGCACCCGGCGCTGAGGTGCGGACAGCGGCCCCCGCACGTCGGCGCCCACGGATTCGGCGAAGGCGGTCGCCGGCACGGTCAGCGGTGTGCGGCGCTCGGCGCGGTCGGCGAACAACGCGAGCGCGATCTCCGCGGCCAGGTGCGACCACACCACCGCGAGCGGGAGACCGAGGATCAGCCACTGCACGAAGTGGTAGCCCTCACCGGTGGCAGTCGCGACGATCTCGCTGGTGATGAGATGTGCACCCGCTCCGAGAAACGATCCCACCGCGGAGAACAAGATGACCGAAGGGATCCCCACCGCGAGCGCCAGCACCAGCTGGGGCCGATATCGCAGCACGGTGGCGAGGGTCAGGAAAACCGGAAGCGCCAGCGCGGCACGACCGGAGGTCGCCGGAATCGCGAACGTGGTCACCAGCAGGACGGCGGTGAGCAGATGCATCAGCTGCCGCGGAGTCCGGGCGAAGGTGAGAACCCGTGCGGCGATCCGCGCCGACAACCCGGTCGCGGTGACCGCGGCCGCGATCACGAACGACCCCACCAACAGCCAGATCACCGAATCGCCGAGAGTTCCGGTGAACGTCTCGGTATCGATCGGTCCGGTGACGACGAGTGCCACCGCCGCACCGAGTGCGACATAGGTGTCGGGTACCGGCGCGAAAACCCACATCCAGATGGCGGCCACGAACACCACGAGCGTGATCAGGGCGTCACGGCCGAGGTCACCGGCTGCCGCGGCGGCGAGAAAGCCCAGGCACACAAGGATTCCCGCAATCGCCGCCAGTAGCGGTGCCCACGCGGGCTTACGTGCGGGCGAGACGGCCGACGGGCGCCGGCGCGGTACGGTCCGGAATTCGGTGGCTTCGACGGTCTCCCCGCCGTCCACTACCGGGCTTCCTGCCACGCCGCTACGCGAAATCTCGCTGGGTTCCTGCTTCACCGGCCACCGCCGGAAAGAATCCTGGTCCGCCACGGCCGCCACCGGCGTTCGACCGCTCCGTCGATCCGGCGGCGAAGGCACCGGATCACATACAGCCCTGTACCGGAAGGTGCCACCCCGGCCCGGAACGTCCGGATTTGCACTGTACGTTTCGCCGTCACGAGAGCCGGTATCCCATTCCGCGCACCGTCTGCAGGCGCTGGGCGCCGATCTTGCCGCGCAGCGCCCGCACGTAGACATCGACCACGTTGGAGGCGGGGTCGAAATCGTAACCCCATACCTGCCCGAGGATCTGCTCTCGGCTCAGCACCTGGTCGGGGTGCCGCAGGAACACCTCGAGCAGGCCGAATTCGCGGGCGGTGAGATCCACGGTCCGGCCGTCGACATGTACTCGCCGGGCGCGTAGGTCGAGACTGAGACCATTGTGCGACAGGGAAGCCGACGGCGCGCCCGCGGTCGTATCGTCCTGGAGGCGCAGCCGTACCCGCGCGAGGAGTTCGGCGAATTGGAACGGTTTGGTCATGTAGTCGTTGGCGCCGCCCTCCAGCCCGGCGACCGTATCGTCGACACTGTCGCGGGCGGTGAGCACCACCACCGGGGTCCGCACGCCCTCCCCGCGTAACCGGCGCAGCACGGTGAATCCGTCCATCGAGGGCAGTCCGATATCGAGGATCACCATGTCGAAGGCCCCGGAACGGGCCATCAGCAACGCGGTTTCGCCGTCGCCGACATGCTCGGTGGTGTATCCGGCGGCCCGCAGGCCTTTGCCGACGAACGACACGATGTGCACATCGTCCTCGGCGATCAGGATCCGGCTCATCTCCTACCCCTTGCGTTCGTTCGGATCGGCGGTGTCGCGGTGTGCGGGATATACCGGGTCGGCCGGCAGGTCGAGACCGAACGTGGCCCCGTCGCCGGGCACACTGCGCACCCAGGCCGACCCGTGGTGGGCGTCGGCGATCGCGCGCACGATGGCCAGGCCGAGACCCGCACCGGACCGCCGATCCGCCCCGGAACTATCGGCCGGACGGCCCCGCCGGAACCTTTCGAAGATCACCGGCGCGTCTTCCGGCGCGACCCCCGGCCCCTGATCCGATATCCACAACGACAGGGTGCGATCCGGTGCGGTCCCGGTGTACCGGGATCCCAGCTGCACGGTCGTCCCGTCCACCGAATGCGCGACCGCGTTCGCCGCGAGCTGCAACATCGCCTGGGTGACCCGCTGCGCGTCGATCCAGGCGGTGCCCTCGGCCACCTCCATCAGATGCCAGCGCCGCTCCCCGAGCGGTTGCACCTTGGATTCGATATCCAGCATGGTCTGCGCGATATCGACCGGGCGGCGTACCACGAAATCCGGTTGTTCGGCCTTGGCCAGCATCAGCAGGTCGGAGACCAGCCGTCCCATCCGGTTCAATTCGGAATCGACAAGGGCGAGCGTGCGCCGCCGTTCTTCGGGGTCCTCGGAGAGCAGTTCGAGATGGCCCCGGACCACCGTGATCGGCGTGCGCAGTTCGTGGCCGGCGTCGTCGACGAACTGCCGCTGGGTCGTATAGGCGTGTTCGAGGCGGTCGAGCATATCGTTGAAGGTCTCCGCCAGCGCCGCGATATCGTCGCGGCCCTCCACCGGCACACGGGCGGTGAGATCCGTTTCGCCGATATCGGCGGCCACCGCCCGCACGGTGCGCACCGGCAGCAGGATGCGTCCGGCCACGAGGTAGGCGACCCCGGTGGTCAACGCCAGCCCGGCCAGCGATACCGCGGCGATGGTGCGCATCGTCCGGTCCACACCCGCGCGCCCGACTTCGGTGAACACGGCCACCACGAACGATCCCCGATCGGCCCCGGATTCGACGTCGACCCGGCCCCACCGCATCTCCCCAGCCGGGGAGTCGACCACCCCTGAGGTCCGGCCGGCGGCAGCTGTCGCGGTGAACAGGCCCGGATCACCGGCCACCGGCACGGGCAGGTCGCCCCGGATACCACCGAGCTGCCTACCGTCCACGACCCCCACCATCACCTCGCCCTCGATCGGCGACTGCCGCAAAAGGTAGGTCTCGAGCAGCCTTTCCACCGAGGTGAACGGCTGCGTGGTGGTCGGGTCCACTCCCTCGGCGGCGAAGGTCCGGAATTCGTCCGCTTCCTGCGCGATATCGGCGTTCGCCCGGGTGTTCACATCGCGCAGCAGCAGGTTGCGGGCGGTCACCAGCACCACGACCAGCAACAGGAAAGTCGTGAGCATGATCCATGCGGTGATCTTCCAGCGGGCCGGCAACCGGGAGCCGCGCCGCCGGAGTATCCGCGAGCCGGCCACTGCCGGGCGGTGATCGCCGGCGTCGGTTTCGGGCGCTGGTTGCCGCAGGGCCGGCTCCGTGGTATCGGCGGGACGCGTGGGGTCGAGATCAATCATCGTCGCCGGACGACCCATCCGTGCCGGGCTGGTCGTCCGCGTCGTCGTCGAATCCGTCGTCGGCATCGTCATCGCCCTGTTGCGGTTCTGGTGCCGGAGCAGCCGGTCCGGGCGGCGGAGCCATAGGCGCCGGAGCCACCGGGGCAGGCGCGGGCGCAGGACCCGGGGGTTCCGGTGCGGGAGCCGCGCCGTCCGGAGCCGGCGGCGCGCCACCCGGACCCGGCTCCGGTGGCGGTACCGCACCCTCCGGCGCACCCGGTCCCTCACGGCCCGGATCCGGACCGGCGTCCGGCGCGGCGGGCGATTCCGGTCCGTCCGGCGCCACACTCACCGACACCGAGGACGGATCGAGCTCCGGTTCCGGCGACCGGGTCAGGGCGAAGCTCACCAGCACCACGGCGGCGGCACCGGCGAGAACGAGGGCGGCGGCGAAAGAACGAGAACCGGACATAACAGCCACTATGCCCAACGCTGATGACCCGCCCGTGAGGCGTAGATGAGGATTTCTTCATCACAGTCGCGTTCGACCGGCCGGACGATTCGACACTGTCTCGTCCGGCCGGCCGCTGTTCGCAGGCGCTGCCGTACCGATTCTCGAACGGTTACCTTTCGCGGTGCCGGACCGGCGGACGACTGTGCGCCCGATCCGCCACTGAGCATCCGGAAGAGCCGTACGGTGCGACGGCTGCCGACCGG
>NZ_JARWNW010000102.1 GCF_029868325.1 Nocardia carnea | reverse complement strand
CCCCCGCTCGGGGGGGGGTTGTCGAGCGTTGTGGACTGAACTTTACGCCCATCCTCTCTGGGGGGGGCGCGCCGCGGGCCTGTTTTCACTTGGTGGGGGCGCCGGGCGGGGGGGCCCCCCCGGCCGGGGGCCCGTTCGGTCGATGGGGCAACCGCCCGGTACGCGGACCGTCAGCGGCGGGAGTTGTCCAGGTGGTTCTGCACGTCACCCGGTGTGGGCGGCTCACCGCATTGCATCCCGCAGCGCTGCTCTACGGGGACCTGGGAGCCGTCCGGATAGGTGCAGCTCGCGCTGTCGCAGTTGTAGTCGATGGTGTTCGGGTCCATCGGCAGCGGTTCGGTGTAGTACGACCACGCGAAGGTGTCGCTGCCCGAGACGGGGGAGCAGTAGACGGTGGTGCCGTCCGCCAGATGCCCGACCTGTCCCGGTGCCGAACAGTAACTGTGCAGTTCGACCAGCGGATTCGGGCCGTTGTCGGCCTGGACCCGGTCGAGGGTCCCGGGGAGAGCGGCCGCGGGAGCGGCGGCGAAGAAGAGGGCGGCGGCCCCGACGGTCGCGCCGAGAAGTCGGGGGCCGACGCGCTGGAAACGCGCTGTTGGCCTCATGGAAGTTCCGTTCTGTCGAGTTGGCAGATCCCGACCGGTCGGACCGATTGATATTAGCTATGACAACTCGGCGGTGGCAATGCCCGTTTCCCCGTGACCGCAACCTGAATGTGCAGGCTGCACAATCTGGCCCTGCACGCTTCCACCCCGCGGGCATACTCCGCGGGGTGGTGAGGGGACTCTTGGCAGTCGGGTTGTTGCCCGCGAGTCAGATACAGACCTCGGCGCTGCCCACCGGAACGCAGATTTCGACCGAGCCCAAACCCGGGATAACCGGTTGGGCCGATGCGGCAGGCGCTGCAATTACGCCCAGTGCCAGGGCTATGGTGCTCGCGGCGAAGAGCTTGGTGATTCTGGCTGTCATAACGTTTCCTCTGATCGGCTGAACAGTGACGTCATTCGCGCACGGACTCAGTGTTCGCCGGTGCGGGCCCCGATACCAGACAAGGAACCATCAATTTCCGCGTCCCGAATCACGGTGGGGTCGCCGCGGCTCGGTGGGAGGTCGCGCGGAGGTCACAGAGGCCGCACCGCGATACCCGGGCGCTGGTGCGTTCACATTCGGCGGCGCGGTGTTCCGGGCAACTGCCGCTCGGACGAGCCCGTACTCGCAGATGTCCGCCCCGGAAACGCTCCGGACGCTATGTCCTAGTGGCGTATATCCGAGTCCGCAGGGCCGCTCGAACCCGCCCGGCGGCGGATGGCATACACCAGGGCACCGAGCGCAACGACGAGCGCACCTGTGATAACCGACTGTGCGGGCAGGCTGAATGCCAGCACCAGACATCCCGCCACGCCGACCACCGGAATCAGCCGTCGCGGTCGCCCCTCGGACGGCCGCAGCGTCCATGCCGAAGCGTTGGCGACGGCGTAGTACACCAGCACCCCGAACGAGGAGAAACCGATCGCCGCGGTGATATCGACGGTTGCGGCGGCGACCGCGACCACCGCCCCGACCGCGAGTTCGGCGCGATGCGGTACCGCGAAACGCGGATGCACCGCCGCGAGCACATGCGGCAGATGCCGGTCCCGGGCCATGGCCAGCGTGGTCCGGGAAACCCCGAGGATCAATGCCAGCAGCGACCCCACCGCGGCGACGACCGCGCCCGCACGCACCACCGGCGTCAGCCAACCGGCGCCCGCCGCGCCCACCACATCCGACAACGGAGCCGTCGCCGTCGCCAACCCGTCTGCGCCCAGCGTTACCAGCGCCGCGACGGCGACGAGCGTGTACACGACCACGGTGATCGCCAAGGCGATCGGGACAGCGCGGGGGATGGTGCGGGCGGGGTCGCGTACTTCCTCACCGAGCGTGGCGATCCGCGCGTACCCGGCGAACGCGAAGAACAGCAATCCGGCCGCCTGGAGTACGCCGCCCGCGGAGAATCCGGCCCCGGACCCCAGCTCCGGACCTGTCCCGCCACCGAGGGCCGCCGCGACGACCACCGCGGCGAGCACGGCCAGCACGATCGCCACGATCACCCGGGTCAGCAGTGCAGACTTCTGGACCCCGCGATAGTTCACCGCGGTCAGCGCGATCACCGCACCGGCGGCCACCGCGTGCGCGTATTCGGGCCAGGCGTAGGCACCGACCGTCAACGCCATCGCTGCGCACGAAGCGGTCTTGCCGACGACGAAACACCAGCCCGCGAGATATCCCCAGAACTCCCCGAGCCGCTCCCGCCCGTACACATAGGTACCGCCGGATGCCGGATACCGCGCGGCCAGCCGAGCCGACGAGGTGGCGTTGCAATAGGCCACCACCGCGGCCACGGCCAGCCCGAGCAGCAGTCCCGAGCCCGCAGCCCGCGCCGCCGGCCCCAGGGCCGCGAAAATCCCCGCCCCGAGCATGGCACCGAGCCCGATCACCACGGCATCGGCCACCCCCAGGCCGCGCCGCAATTCTCCCGGCTCACCGGCAGCGGAGGTCTCGGACACCATGCTCCCCTCGCGCGCGGCCGGGCCGCAGCTATCGAATCGGTTCGCCGCCGATCGTAGAGCGCGCAGCGGGCACGGGCAGCACTCGCGGCGCCGGTTCACTACCCGGCCGCTGCCCGTTCGCCGGTCGTTCGGCCGACGGTTCTGCCACCGCGTGCAGCGACGAAGCCGGCGAGGGCGAGGGCTGCGGCGCCGGTCATGACGATCGCGATCGCGCGGGCCGAATTACCGAGCAGACCGACCGCGGGCGCGGCGACCGCTGCGGCACCGAACTGGGCGAAACCGACCACCGCGGCGGCAGACCCGGCCGCTGAACCGTGCCGGGACAACGCCGAGGCGACGGAGTTCGGCATCGCGAGCCCGGTGGCGCCCAGCAGCACCATCAGCGGTATGGCGAAGCCCGTCAGCCCACCGGTATCCGTAGCGGACACAACGACGAATACTGCGCCGGTGATCACGCTCACCAGCAGTGATACCAGACAGAGGCGATCGGGGGACCAGCGGCCGAGTAACAACACATTCAGTTGTGACGCGCCGATCAGTGCCACGGCCCCGACCGCGAAGGCGAAACCGTAGAGCTGGGGGCTCAACTCGAATTGGTGCTGGAGAACGAAGGCCGATCCGGCGATATACGCCCATAGGGCCGCCCTGACAAGTCCACAGACCAGGACCAGTAGCACGAAGACGCGGTCCCGGATGAGGACGCCGTAGCTCCGCAACGCCGAGACGGTTCCACTGCGGGTCCGCGCGGCCTGCGGGAGTGTTTCCGGCAGCGCCCAGCAGCCGAGCGCGACCATCACCACCCCGAGGCCGGCGAGGGCGAGAAACACCCCGCGCCAGGAGACCACGGAGATGAGCAGGCCGCCGATCGAGGGAGCCAGCACCGGCGCGACCCCCATCACGAGCATCAGTCGTGAAAGAACGACCGCGGCCCCCCGGCCGGTGAACAGGTCGCGGACCACGGCCATGGCGATAACCGCGGTGGCCGCGGCACCGACGCCCTGGAGTACGCGTAAGCCCGCGAGTACCGCGACCGAGGGGGCGAAGAAACATGCCACCGAAGCGGCGACGTGGATCGCCGACCCGGCGATCAAGGGCCGGCGCCGGCCGTAGACGTCGGACAGCGGACCGATGACGAGCTGGCCCAGCGCCAGTCCGACCAGGGTTGCGGTGAGGGTGAGCTGGATCGTGGCGTCGCTGGTCCGCAGATCGGCGGCGATCACAGGTAGGGCGGGCAGATACATATCCACCGTGAACGGACCCAGTGCGGTGAGCACGCCGAGAGTCAGAACGAGGCGAAACCGGTTGTGGTGGACAGGTGTTTGCGCGTCCGCGGTCTCGCGTATCCTGCCCGCGATCACGGATGCTGCTGGTTCAGGAAACCGGTTACCACGCTGTAGTAGTCGTACGGGCGTTCCTCCTGGAGGTGGTGCGAGGCCCGGTCCATGACGTAGAGATGACCGTGCGGCACCATCCGGGCGAGCATCAGCGGGTAGTCGGGCGTGAGGAACGCGTCGTGCATACCCCAGGCGAATAGCACGGGCGCCTGAATCGTCCCGAGTTCGGCCGTCAGATCCTGCCAGTCGCCGCGCGGATTGTCCGACCGCGCTGCCAGTGCGGTTTCTCCGGGATCCAGGCTCTGCTGATACCGCATCTCGAGGGTTTCCTCGGGGAGCCGGCTGCCGTCGAACCATTCGAGTCCGGTGATGAGCCGGCGCATCTTATCCCGGGTCGGCCCTTCGCCCCCGTAGTAGACGTCGCGGGCATTGCGGCCCCGGCGGCCGGCCTCGGGCAGCGGTGCGAGAGGTCCGTAGAACACCGGCATACTGCCCGTGATCACCAGGGTGCGGACCCGCTCGGGGTATTTGGCCGCGAGGTTGAGCGCGATGGTGCCGCCCCACGAATTACAGACGAAATCCGCGCGGTCGATACCGAGTTCGTCGAGCAGGGCCACCATTTTCGCGGCATGGAAATCCCACATCGGACCGGTGATCGTGCATTTATCCGATTTTCCGTACTGCAGCAGGTCCACGAGCAGCGCCCGGCGGTCCCGGGCGAACAGTTCCGCGACGGGTCCGAAGTCCGACCAGGCGGTGCAGCCGGGACCGCCGCCGTGCAGGAAGAGCGTGGGCGAACCAGCCCCCATGTCGTGATAGTGGAATTTCACACCGGCCGCGGTGGCGTACAAGCTATTCGGTCGAGATGCCATAGGCACACTCGACCGCATACCGGCGCGGGGCCAAAGGTTCGCGGTCCGCTGGACGGTCCGGGACTGTTGGCCGTCGGGGCCCGGGATTCCTAGCGTCGGCCCATGACAGATGATCTGGAAACCGTGCACGCACGGGCTACGGCGCTGCTCGGTGCCGTGGACAGCCGGGAGCTCGGCCCGGTGCGGGCCGCGGAGTCCGTGGCCTTCGCACGGGCCTGCGGGGAAGACGATCCCCGGTATCTCGACGCCGCGCACCCAGCGTTTTCCGTGCATCCGCTGTACCTCCCCAGCCTGCTACGCGGGCCCGCGGGTGCCCTGGAAGACGAGTACCGGGCCGACGGCATGTTCGCTGACGAGGTCCCGGGTACGGCGGGTCTGGCCGTCCGGCTGATGGCGGGTGGACAGAGCATCGATTTCCATGGGCCGGCGCCGCTGGGGGAAGAGATCGTGGTGCACCGCACCGTGCACCGGGTCGAGTGGAAAGGCAGCGGTAGCGGGCGTTTCGTACTGATCACCGTCGGCAAGATCTATCGCGCGGCGGTAACCGGAGACCTCGTCTCGGTGACGGAAGGGTTCATCGTCCGATGAAGGATATTCGCATGGTGCGGGCCGGGGATATGGTCGATCCTGTCGAGTTGCGGACCGACCCGGTTCGCGTGCAGCGTTTCGGCGCTGCCACCCACAATGCGCACCGAATCCACTACGACACTCTCGCCGCGCGCGCCGAGGGCCTGGCCGGCCCGGTGGTGATGGCGCAGCTACACGGCACGCTCTTCTTCCGTGCGGCAGCCCGGTATGCCGGGGACCCGGCCGCTGTGCGCGCGGTGAGCTGGCAGAACCGGGCGCCGGCTGCCGTCGGTGCGATCTTGACCGTCACCGGTGTCGTCGCGGAGATCGAGGACGGCGTGCTGACTCTGTGGTTGGAGGAGCGCGACGAGGCGGGAACTATCTGCGCGATCGGTCGCGCCGTGGTCGGCGCCGAGTCTCCGGTCTGCTGAGCGAACCCGATCCATTGGGTACCGCGGCCGCCGCACCCAAGATCGGTGCCACCGGACGATCTCGCATCGAGAGGAACTGAACCCATATGACTGGTGTCGAGGCACCGGCCACCCGGCCCACGCTCCCGGAGCGTGCGCGGGCGGCGGGCCGGCAGGACTGGACGGCCTGGCCCTACTACGACCAGGCCGGTAGCGGCTACCGCGGGTATTGGTATCCGGTGACGTGGTCGAACCACATCACCGGCAAGCCCACGAGCCATACGATCTGCGGTGAAAAGCTGGCGCTGATCCGTGACAACGGAACTGCCTACGCCCTGCACGACCGGTGCCCACATCGTGGTGTGCCGCTGTCGGAGGGGGATCAGCAGTTCCCGGGTACCGTCAGCTGCCCCTACCACGGCTGGACCTTCCGGCTGACCGACGGCGAACTCGCCGCCGTCATCACCGACGGTCCCGATTCGAAGGTCTGCGGAAAGCTCGCGGTGCAGACCTATCCGGTGGCCGAACGTCTGGGCCTGGTGTGGGTGTACATCCCGATCGGGAACGAACCGGCGCCACCGATCGACGAGCAGCTGCCCCGGGAACTGGTGGAGAACGAGGGCATCGTGGGCGGCCGGATCCAGCCGCGCCGCGGCAACTGGCGTTTCGCGTGCGAGAACGGGTTCGATGAGGGGCACGCGAAATACCTGCACCGCACTTCGCTGTGGCGGCTGTTCAAACCCATGCCGACGTGGAATATCACCCGGATCGTGCCCGATGGCCGCTGGATCTACCGGGTCCAGGACGAGGTCCACTGGGAGGCCGAATTCCCCGGTGTCGGCACATGGACCAACAAGCGCTGGTGGAAGAAGAAGCCGGACGAGACGCAGATCTCCCAGATCGGCAACGTGGGAGCCGGATTGCGTACCAACCCGGTGATCGAGGCACAGAAATTTCCCGGCTTCGCCTCCTTGTCGATGCCGGGTGTCCTGCGCATCGCCTACCCGAACTTCATCCACTACGAGTTCTATGTTCCGGTGGACGACGAACGGCACAACTATGTGGGCCTGATGGTCAATTTCGTGACCGGGGTGCGCAAGCTGGGGTTCTACGCGAAATACCTGGGCGCCATCCGCTGGTTGTTCCACGGCCAGTTCTCCGGCCAGGACGAATGGATGGTGAGTGTCACCGACGCACCTCCGGAGAAGCTCTACCGGCCCGATATCTCGCTGACCGCATGGCGCAATCTCGCCGAAACGGAGTACGCCGACAAGGTTGCCGCGGCCGTGGCTCATCAATCGGCAAAGCCGGAACGGCCCGTACGAGCGCGGCGGACCCCTGGAAAAACCACAGCCGCAGCGCGGCCCGGCCCCGCCGAAACCAACGGTGCGCCGCAGCCCGGTGCTCCGGCAGCCGCAGAGACCGAGTAGCGAAAGGACGATCCCATGCGCAGAATTCTTGCCGGTTTCGCGGCCGGGGTATTGCTGGCAGTCGGCGCCCCGAAAGCCTGGCGCTTTCTGGCCGCGCGGAACAACACCCAGATTCATCAGGTCACCCCGCAATGACGGCCGTGGCCGGCCCACTCGCAGGGCTCGACGAACAACGCCGCTCCTGGACCGAGCAGGCTTGGGCTGCTGTGGATTACGCACTCTTGCGAGAACGGGTTACCGGATTGGTCGATATCGCCAGTCCCACGGGCGATGAAGCACCGCTGGCGCGGCATATCACCGAGGTGTTGGCGGGCGCCGGTATCGAGGCCCACACGATGGATCTCGACGACCGGCAGGCCAATTCATGGGCTCGCGTGCCCGGTGACGGCACCGGCCCGGACCTGATGTTCTACGCCCCGATCGACACCGTGACGAGCGGAAACGCCCTGGAGGACCTGCCCTGGGCGGGCGATACCCTGCGTCCGGATATGACGGCGCGGGCAACGGTGGACGGCCACTATGTCACCGGGCTCGGCGCCTCGAACCCGAAGGGACACGCCGCCTGCGTCATGGCGGCGGCGGAAGCGGTGCATACGGCGGGAATACCGCTGACCGGTGACCTGATCGCTGCGTTCGGCGCCGGTGGTATGCCTACGAACGCCCGGCCGGAGGCCGGCGGTTCGCGGCGTAATACCGGCCAAGGCGTCGGCTGCTCGTTTCTGCTGGAGCAGGGGGTATGGGCGGATTTCGCGCTCATCGCCAAGCCTGGATGGACCGTTTCGTGGGAAGAGGTCGGACTGACCTGGTTCGAGATAGTCGTACACGGCACTCATACCTACGTCGGTTCGCGGCACCGGCTGCCCTATCGCAACCCGGTGGCGCTCGCGGGCGCCGTGGCGGAGCGGCTGGAACAGTGGTTTCCGAGATACTCGCAGGCGCATCAGGACGGACTGGTGTGCCCGCAGGGCATGATCGCCAACATCCGCGGCGGATGGTCGCGTACGGCCTCGTTCACGCCGGAACAGGTGCATATGATGGTCGACCTGCGGCTGAGCCCACGGACAACCCCGACCGCCGCCAAACGGGAACTGCTGGCCGCGGTGCGGGCGATCGCCGATGAACTGGACGCCAGCATCGATGCCGAACAGATACTGGCCATCCCCGGCGAATCCTCGGATCCGCAAATGTGGCTGTGCCGCAGTGCCGTAGATGCCTGGGAGGCGATGACGGGACAGCCGCATCACGAGGTACGCGATGCCAGCGGCGCGACGGACGCCAATATCCTGCGGGGCCGGGGGATACCGACCGTCCGGGTGGGCATGCCGAAGGTGGCCGACGCGCCGTTCGACGTGGATTTCGCGCGGGGAATGAACACCGTGGATCTGCGGGCGGCCGAACAGTTCACCCGGTATCTCGTCCGGGGGGGCCGGGGTTAAGGGGCCCCGGCCCCCCCGGGGTTTTGGTTTTGGAGGTGGGGGATATTTTTTTGGGGGGGGGGGGGGGCGGCCCCCCCGGCTAAATTATCATTTTCGCCGGCGCCGGGGGGGGGGGGGGGGCCCTCCCCGGGGGCGGCATTGGTGGCCACGACACCCGCCGGTACCAAAC
>NZ_JARWNW010000101.1 GCF_029868325.1 Nocardia carnea | reverse complement strand
CCCCGGTCCCCCCGCCGCCTACCCGCCCCAAACCCCTCCACCCCCCCCCCCCGCCCCCCGCCCCCCGCGCGCGGCCGCGGCGCGGACAGGTCTCGGGATGCACGGACTTCGCGGCTGCCGAGTGTGCGCGCGACCCAGCCGTCCGGTCCGCCACGGGTCCGGTTCCACGGCACGGGTCCGGTTCCACGGCACGGGCCCGGTTCCACCGCACGGGTCCGGTTCCACCACGCGGGCCCGGTTCCACCACGCGGGCCCGGTTCTACCGCACGGCCCGGTTCCGCCGCGCAAGTCCCGTTCTACCGCATGGTCCGGTTCCGCCCCGCGGGTCCGGTTCTACCTGGTTATGCGCCGCAGGCCGCGAGGACCAGTTCGCGGACGCGGGCGGCGTCGGCCTGGCCGCGGGTGGCCTTCATGACGTCACCGACGATCTTGCCGGCGGCCTGGACTTTGCCGGAGCGGATCTTGTCGGCGATATCCGGGTTGGCGGCCAAAGCCTTGTCCACTTCGGCCTGCAGGGCGCTGTCGTCGCTGACCATGCCCAGGCCTTTGCTCTCGACGATCGCGCCCGGATCGCCCTCGCCGTCGAGCACCAGGTCGACGACCTGCTTGGCGACCTTGTTGTTCACCGTTTTCGCCTCCACCAGGGCGATCACCTCGGCGACCTGGGCGGGGGTGATGGGCAGGTCCTCGAGGGAGCCGCCGCGTTCGTTGGCCTTCTCGGTGAGGTAGGCGACCCACCAGGAGCGGGCCTCCTTGGCGGGGGCTCCGGCGTCGACGGTGGCGATGATGAGGTCCAGGGCGCCGGCGTTCACCAGGTCGCGCATAACCTCGTCGGAGACGCCCCAGTCCGATTGGATACGCGCGCGCCGCAGCCACGGGTATTCGGGGATGGTGCCGCGCAACTCTTCCACCCAGGCCGCGTCGGGGGCGACGGGTTCCAGGTCCGGTTCGGGGAAGTACCGGTAGTCCTCCGCGGTTTCCTTGCGGCGGCCCGGGGAGGTGGAGCCGTCGGCCTCGTGGAAGTGGCGGGTCTCCTGGATGATCTCCCCGCCGGTCGCGAGAACCGCCGCCTGGCGGCGCATCTCGAACCGCACCGCCACCTCGACACTCTTGAGGGAGTTCACGTTCTTGGTCTCGGTGCGGGTACCGAACTCCTGGGCACCGACCGGCATGAGCGAGACATTGGCGTCGCAGCGCAGCGATCCGTGTTCCATCCGGACATCGGAAACGTCCAGCGATTTCAGCAGATCGCGCAGCGCGGTCACGTAGGCGCGCGCCACCTCCGGTGCGCGGTCGCCGGCGCCGGTGATGGGTTTGGTGACGATCTCGATCAGCGGGACACCGGCACGGTTGTAGTCGAGCAGTGAGTGGCTGGCGCCGTGGATCCGGCCGGTGGCGCCACCGACGTGCACCGATTTACCGGTGTCCTCCTCCATATGAGCGCGTTCGATCTCGACTCGGAAGGTGGTGCCGTCGTCCAGCGGGACCTCGAGGTAGCCCTCGGTGGCGATGGGCTCGTCGTACTGGCTGATCTGGTAGTTCTTCGGCTGATCCGGGTAGAAGTAGTTCTTGCGCGCGAACCGGCCCCAGGGGGTGATGGAACAGTTCAGGGCCAGGCCGATCCGCACGGCCGATTCCACCGCCTGCTGATTGACCACGGGCAGCGAACCGGGCAGGCCCAGGCAGACCGGGCAGACCTGGGTGTTGGGATCGGCGCCGAACGTGGTGGGGCAACCGCAGAACATCTTGGTCGCGGTGGACAGCTCGACATGGACCTCCATGCCCAGCACCGGCTCGTACCGGGTCACGACATCGGCGTAATCCATGAGTTCGACGGTGGGTGCGCTCATGGAGCACAGTCTATGCGCGCAGGTATGACGGCCCGGCGGTCACCTCAACCGGCCGGTACCCGTTCGCCGAGCCAGCCGGTGACGGTATCGAGAACCACCGGGTCGATGGTGGTCTCGATGGATTCGTATTCGCTGGGCATTCCGGTGTAGGCGGGCTGCATGAGATGGTTCAGCCCGTCGAAGACCGGGACTTCCGCGTCGGGGTTGCCGGCCAGCAGTGTTCGCATGGTCTGCACGTTCGGGTCCGCGGTCACCTGGACGTCCTTCGACCCGTAGAACGCCAGCACCGGCATCCGCAGCGCGGACAGGGCCGGAGCGGGATCGTAGGACACCAGCGCGGCCATATACGGCGTGTTCTGGGAGGTGAACGGTTCACTGGCAGCACGCAACTCGGCCGGCAGCCCCCGATTGTAGGTTTCGGACAGCCGGGCGGCCTTCGTGAGCTGACCGGCGCGCAGCGCGGCGGTCCAGTCGGTCAGGAAAGCGCGATGGCGGTCGATCTGCTCCGGGGTCGCGCCGGCGGCGCCGAATGCCCGGGCGCCCTGGTCGAGGACGATATCGGTACCGGTGATCGCGGGGGCGGCCATGAGCATCACGAACGCGATCTCGTTCGAAGGTCGCGCGGCGACCAGCGGGGCGAGGTATCCACCCTCGCTGTGCCCGAGCAGGCCGATACCCGCCGGGTCGATCTCGGGGCGGCCGCGCAGGTAACCGAGCCCGGCCTCGATATCGGCGGACAGATCGCCGTAATCGGCCTGGTTCAGGTTGCCGCCGGTCCCGCCGACACCGCGGTCGTCGGTGCGCAGCACCGCGTACCCAGCGCGGGTGAGGGTATCGGCGAGCAGCAGGAACGGGCGGTGACCGGCGAGCTCCTCGTTACGGTCCTGCGGGCCGCTGCCGGTGACGAGGACGACGGCGGGCACCGGGGCGGTGGTATCGGGCCGGGTCAGGGTACCCCCAATTGTTATACCGCCGCCCTGGTACGAAATATCCTCGGAAATATAGGGATACGGCGGATGCGGCTCCTGCGGACGGCCCGGCGGCGGCACGGGCGCGCGGTTCAGGGTGAGCCCGAAGGACTGCCCGGCCTGGCGGAAATCGCCGACGATCGCGCCGGCGGATTCGTCGAGCCGGCCGGCGAACAGGGCGTCGCCGGGAACATCCGGCACACCGAACCGCACCTCATCCGGTTCGGCCACAACCTCTTCCAGGGGGTGCCGCGTCATCTGCTGGGCCGGGATATCGATGACACCGCTGTGCCGGCCGGTGAACTCCACCCCCACCACCACCGGAGCGCCGGGCACCTCGATGGCACCGTGCCACCGCCCGGCCACGCGTTCATCGACCGGAGCGTCCCCACAGCCGACCAGCATCGAGACGAGCAACCACACAACCACTACCGACAACGCTCCCCTGCCATGGCGCATGGGCTCGACTGTATCGCCGGGTGCGTTGTTCGGGGACGTCTTCGGAGGTGCGGGTCGAGGCACAGGGGTGGTGTATTCCGACAGCACCTGCGCCACCAACGAAGGGGCGCTATCGGCCTCTGGTTACCGCTGTCGGCCTCTGGCTGCGAGGTAGGCCATCCGTGGTCGACCTCTGGTTACAAGGAAGGCCATCCGTTAAGGGTGGGGCTGTGATTTTGGAGCCGCTCCGCGGCTCGAGGGTGGGGCCCTTATAGGCCCGGTTCTTCACTCCTCCGCTCCTCCGCTTCGCTCCCCCGCTCCGTCGCTCCAGAACCGGGCGGGCCCCACCCCGTGGGGGGTGAACCATCCGGATGTGCGCAACGGTGGTGAGGTCGCACGGGCCTAGCCGAAGAAGGCCTGGGCCTCCTCGTAGCGGTCGGGTGGGACGCGTTTGAGTTGTTTGGTCGCTTCGTGCAAGGGGACCAGGCCGATTTCGGTGCCGCGCAAGGCGACCATCTGACCGAAATGCCCGGCGTGCACCGCTTCGGCGGCGTGCAGGCCGAAGCGGGTGGCGAGGACCCGATCGTACGGGGAGGGGGCGCCGCCGCGCTGCACGTGGCCGAGCACCGTGGTGCGCACCTCTTTGCCGATCCGCCGCTCGATCTCCACGCCGAGCTGCTGGGCGACTCCGGTGAACCGTTCGTGCCCGAATTCGTCGACCCCGCCCTCACGCAGGGTGAATCCGGAATCGGGGGCCGGATGCGAACCCTCGGCGACGACGCAGATGAAATGTTTGTCCCCGCGCTGGAAGCGGCGTTTGATCAGCGCGCATACCTCGGTGACGTCGAACGGCTGCTCGGGTACCAGGGTCAGATGGGCGCCCGCCGCCATCCCGGAGTGCATCGCGATCCAGCCGGCGTGCCGGCCCATCACCTCGATGAGCATCACGCGCTGATGGGATTCCGCGGTGGTGTGCAGCCGGTCGATGGCCTCGGTGGCGATGGACAGCGCCGTATCGTGCCCGAAGGTGACATCGGTGCAATCGATATCGTTATCGATGGTTTTCGGCACACCCACCACCGGGACACCTTCCTCGGACAGCCAGCTGGCGGCCGTGAGGGTGCCTTCCCCGCCGATCGGGATGAGCGCTTCGATGCCGTTGTCGTCGAGGGTCTGCCGGATCCGGCTCAGGCCGGCCAGCAGCACGTCCGGGTTGGTGCGGGCGGTGCCGAGCATGGTGCCGCCCTTGGCGAGCAGGCGATCGGTGCGGTCATCGTTCTGGATGCGGATCTTGCGGTCCTCGAGCAGCCCGCGCCAGCCGTCCTCGAAGCCCACGACGGCGTCGCCGTAGCGGCCGTTGGCCGTGCGGACGACGGCACGGATCACCGCGTTCAGTCCCGGACAGTCCCCACCGCCGGTCAGGATTCCGATGCGCATGGCGCCCATCTTGCCCGCTTCCGGCCCGCCGCGCCGCCCCGGGCCCGTGAATGTCGGGTAACGCCGATACCCGGCCGCGGTCAGGCCGGGCAGGATCCGCCGGTGAATTCGCCCAGATGCTGCGAGATGAGACCCGCCATCTTGTCGAGCAGGTTCATCCCGTCGGAGAAAGTGCCCGAATCCGGTTGCGCGGCAAGCGCGACCGCGATCGTGCCGCCGGTAACCGGGACCAATCCGAACTGGCGCACCAGGTAGGCGCCGTCGGGGTCGGGACCCCAGCCGCCCTTGAAATCGGCCTCGGCGAACACCGAACCCAGCCCCCACTGCTGGCTCGCGTTCACCGAACCCATCAGTTCGATCACCGTATCGGCGCCGGGCAGGCACGGCAGCCGGGACGCGAACCGCACCTGATCGGCCAGCGACCACTCGGACTGACCGAACGCGGAATACCCCGACCGGACGGGTTTCTCCTGGACCACGGTCGTATCGTCGCCGCCTTCGCGCAGAACGGCCTGCACCGCGTCCGCGGCGGCACGCGGGGTCCCGAGATTCGACCACAGGCTGTCGGCAGCGGAGTTGTCGGAGGCGGTGATAGCAGCCGAGGTGGCATACGTCTGCTCCCCCGGGCTCTTACGTTCGGCGGCGACAACCAGCGGAACCTTCATCGTGGACCAGGCCGGGCCGGTGGTCCATTTCCCCATCCCGACGAGACGCTCCCCACCCACCGGCATGATCGCCAGCCCCAGTTCGCCCTTCTGCGAACGCTCCAATTCGACGAAATCGGCGGCCAGCGTGCCGGGAACCGTGATCAGTACTTCGGCGCCGGGTACATCGGCCGCGGCCGCCTGGGTGACCGAGGTGGACGGCGTCGCAGGTTCGGTGGTCTCGGATCCACAGGCGGTGACGACGGCCGCGGTGAGCAGGCAACCGAGCAGGGCGAGCGGGCGCCGGGCCGGAAAGAGTTCCCGTTTCTTCTCGGTCGACACAACTCTGCCCATGACTATTGCGATCTCCCACGTCTCGTACCCGGTCGAAGCACCGTACTTCATCGGCGACCATAGCCCGGCCCGGATCGGCCCGCGAACTGTGCGCGGCAGCGGGCCGGTCCGGGTGCAGATCAGTACAGGTACACGACCGCGTTGTTACCGCCCCGGCAGGTGACCAGGCCGTCCGCGGCAACACATTCGAGGGTGTAGGCCTGGCCGGTCACCGGACTCGTGGCCTCGATGGAAACGGGTTCGCCCTCGGCGGAGACCACCGTGGGATCCAGATAGGCCTGCCGTACCGCTTCGGCGAACTCGCAACTGGTCACCGCGGTACCGGCCGCCGCCGACCCGTACGCGCCGCCGCCGGATGCCGTCGTACAGGGCTGCGCGCCGGCCGGCACGTCGGCGCGCGTAGTGGTGGTCGTGGTGGAGGAGGTACGAGTCGGCGCGGTGGAGGTGGCTGGAGCACTGGGCGCAGCAGTGGTGGTAGCGGCACCGGTGGATTCGGCGGCGCTCGGGGTTTCCTCGGCGCCGGACCCGAGGAAGGTGAACCCGAGAATCGCGATCAGTACGACGAGCAGGAACACCCCGGCCCCGGCCAGGATCGGCATTGTGCGAGACCGCTGCTCCTGCGGGCCGGGCTCGGGTGGACGGGCCGCGTTCGCCATGTAGCTGTCGCGGTAACCGGCCTCGTAGGCGGCGGCATACGGGTCGGACTGCGGGGCAACCGAAGCAGAGCCGGAACCGTAGGAGCCGGGCTGCGGGGCCTCCGGAGCGGGGCCGGCACCGCCGTAGCCGAACAAGCCGCCGGGGCCCGGCTGGACCGTGCCGGCAGGCTGCTCGTCGCCGGATGGGTCCCCGCGTTCGGCGGTCCACCAGTCTCCCGTGGACGGGTCGGGTCCGGATGCGCCTTCGGCGGGCGGATAGCCATCCTCCTCCGGCCCGTAGGCGCCGCCCGGGGCATGGGTGTAGCCGTCCACCCGCCGGGTGTCGTCGTCCGGGCGGTAGCGGAAGTCACCGGGCTGTGCAGCACGGTCGGCCCCGCCGTGGACGTCCGCCGGATACTCGCCCGATCGGTGGCCGCGCTCTTCCGGCTGGAAGGCGTGGTCGCCCATCCCGTGAGGGTGCCCCTCGAGCGGGTAATCGCTCGATCGATAGCCGTTCTCGTATGGCTGCGCCTGGCTGCCATATGCACGCTGGTCCGAGCCGTAGGCATGATCCGATTCGTGGGCAGGCTCGCCCGGCCGGAGCTCGGGGTCGCCGGGGCCGGGGGGAAGCCGGTAGGCGCGGGTAGCGTCGCCGGCGGGGTCCGGGGCGGGTTGCGGTGACTCGAAGACGCGGGTCGCATCGTCGGTACCGGGTGCGGTGGATGCGAGGCCCTGGCCGTAGATGCGGGTCGCCTGGTCGGGCGGGTAGAAGTCGGCGACCGGCATCCCACCGGTCGCGGGCGCCGAATCCGGATCGGCGGCCGGATGCAACTGCTCGTTCTGGTACAGGTGGGCGTCGGGGAACGGGCGGATACCGGCGGACGGGGCTTCGGGTTCGGCCTGTTCGTCGGAGGTGAGCGGGGTGAACTCGAATTCGGTGGGGCGCACCGAGGTGGGGTCGCCGGGGATGATCGCGGGCAGGACCGTGGTCTGGTCCGGGGCGCCGTCTTCGTCGCGGTTCGGAATCCGGACCACCAGGGTGGGTATTCCGCCGGTCGGCGGGGAGCTCTCCGCGGAAGGCGCGGGGGTTGCGGGGAATTCGCCGGTTCCCGGTGTAGATGCCGCGGATGACTGCGGCGGACGTGCCGGGGAATTCAGCGCGGTACGGGCTGCGACAGCGAGTTCTCCTGCCGTAGCGAAACGCTCGTGCGGATCCTTGGCCATACCACATGCGATCACATCGTCGAATGCAGCCGGTAACCCGGTTCGCTGAAGGCTTGCCCGGGGCGGTGGTTCGGCCAGATGCGCGCGGATCAGCATGCCGATACTCGGAGCATCGAACGGTTGCGCGCCGGTAAGGCATTCGTGCAGTACACATGCCAGCGAATAGATATCGGCCCGCGTGGTGACCGGTACACGTTCGAACCGTTCGGGGGCCATATAGGTGTAGGAACCGACCGCGACCCCCGCCTGTGTCACAGCGGAATCGCCCGCGTGGTGGGCGATCCCGAAATCGGCGAGATAGGCGAAATCGGCATCGGTGACCAGGATGTTCGCCGGTTTCACATCGCGGTGCACCAGGCCGTCGGCATGCGCGGCATCCAGGGCGGCGGCGATCTGCTCGATCACGGTGACCGCCCGTTGCGGGCTCAGCGGACCGCCGGACTGCAGCACGGTCCGCAGATCGGTGCCGGCGACCAGCCGCATATCGATGAACAGCCGGCCCTCGATCACGCCCCAATCGTGGATGGGGATGATATGCGGTTCGGCGAGCCGGGCCGCGGCCTGCGATTCACGGCGGAACCGGGTCTGGTATTCCGGGTCACCTACCAGATCGCCGGAAAGCAGTTTGAGCGCGACCACCCGGTCCTTGACGGTGTCGTAGGCCTCGTAGACCTCCCCCATCCCGCCGCTACCCAGCAGGGAACGCAGCTCATAAGGACCGAACCGCCCGCCGACTTCGGAACCTGGCGCCTGCACCCGTCCATCCTCTCCACGTCGCGGGCGCCGTATCGACCCGGTCGCGTAGTCGCGCCGGGCTGCCCGTCAAACCTTGGATTGTCCCGGGGAAACCACGCCGTGGTCAAACGCGTAGACGATGGCCGCGGCCCGGTCGCGCAGTCCCAGTTTGCCGAAGATATGACCCACATGGGATTTCACGGTGACCTCGGAGATTCCCAGCGCGTGGGCTATCTCACTGTTGGCCTTACCCCGGCCGATCAGGGCCAGGACCTCGTATTCGCGGCCGGTCAGCTCACCGCCGGCGGGCGGCCCGGACGGCGGCACCGCGGACGTGCGGTAGGTCGACAGAACACGGCCCGTAACGGCGGGATCGAGCCAGGCCCCGCCCGCGGCCACGGTGCGGACGGCCCGGATCAGATCCTCGGCGGGGGAATCCTTGAGCAGGAATCCGGCGGCGCCGGCGCGTAATGCCCCGGACAGCAGCTGGTCGTCGTCGAAGGTGGTGAGCACGAGTACCGGCGGTTCACCGGCGCGGGCCCGCAGCAGCCGGGTGGCCTCGATACCGCCCACCCGTTTCATCCGCAGATCCATGAGCACGATATCGGGAGTGTGCGCCGCGACCGCGGCGAGCACCTCGTCGCCGTCGGCGCATTCGCTGATCCGGAACCCGTCGCGGCGGCGCAGGATGCGGCGCAGCCCGCCGCGCACCAGTTCCTGATCGTCGACGATCAAGACCTCGAGGGCTTCGGGCTCGCTATCGGCCCTGGTCATATTTCCTCCCGTGAACTGGTGGCCGGCACCGGCCGGCCCCGCGTCGGCACATCACGCGGCCCTGTCATACCTCGCCCCGGCCGGCTCACCGATCGCCTCGGCCGGAGGTCCGGGTCTCCGTGGCTGGCGGCGTCGAGCCGGAAGAACTCCTGCCGGCCGTCCGGATACAGCACGGCGATCGGCAGGTTCACCGGCCCCCAGGTGCCCAGCGCGCCACCGGCGGCGCCCAGCGAAAGGGTGCCCAGCACCGGGACCCGCGCCGGAACTTCGGCCGGCCATATGCCTGGGGAATCCGCGCACATCGCGCAACCGCATCGACAGCTGACCGCGAGGTGTGCGCTGCATCGGGTCGGCGCGCAGGCACAGCACCAGGATCGGTCCCGGCAGCACCAGCTGTGCCATCTCCGGTCCGTCGCGAACCCACTGGCCGGTAAACCCGGCGCCGCCCACGTCGCGGCGTCCGTTATCGCGCGCTGTCTCGACATGGGACGGGCGGGGGATCATCCGGGCAGCCCCGGTCTACGGAGTTGGGGTACACCGATCGATTTCATCAGCGCACAGGGTTCATCGCGGGTGTCGGGTGCGGACTCGTCGGCCCGCTCCGGTCGGTCGTGCAGCGGGAACTCGGCCCGCACGATCCAGGTGCCGGCTTCGGGGCCGATGAGGATCCGGCCCCCGAGACCTTCGGCGCGCTGCCGCATCCCCGCGACGCCGGTGCCGTGCCCGATCCGCCCCACCGGCGCCCCCGGTGGAAGCGGGTTGCGCACCCGTACGACCGCCGACCGCGGGCCGATATCCAGCGCGAATTCGACGGCCGCGCCGGGTGCGTGTTTGGCGATATTGGCCAGTGATTCCTGGCAGATGCGGTAGAGCGCGAGACCGACCGCCGCGGAGATCCGGTCCAGATCGCCGGTGACGCGGCGGCGCACGGTCAGGCCGGCGTTGGCGAAGTCGTCGATCAGGGCGGGGATATCGTCGGCGCCCGGTTCCGGGCCCGCCGCGGCCCGGCCGGAATCCAGCAGGCCCACCGTGCGCCGGATATCGGCCATGGCCTGCCGGCCCAGCCGTTCGGCGTCGGCCAGCGCGTCCACCGCCTCCTCCACATCGCTGTCGGTGGTGAGCGCATGCCGGGCGGCGGTGACATGC
The DNA here is from genome assembly GCF_029868325.1 of Nocardia carnea. GTDB lineage: Bacteria > Actinomycetota > Actinomycetes > Mycobacteriales > Mycobacteriaceae > Nocardia > Nocardia carnea_C. The sequence goes on along the minus strand of NZ_JARWNW010000101.1, from coordinate 5,182 downwards.
AGCAGGGTCACGGTGAGCGAATGGGCGATGACATCGTGCACTTCGCGGGCGATGCGGTTGCGTTCGGCGGCCGCTGCCTGCGCGGCCCGCACATTCTGGTTCTCCCGTTCCTGATACAGGTACAGCCGCTGGTATTGCAGCATCACACCGACCAGCCAGCCGAGCAGGATACCGAGCGCGTACATCGGGACACCGGTGCGCAGCGAGTCGTTTCCCCACAGCGCATGGCTCAATACGGCGAAGGCGACCAGTTCGAGAGTCGCCAGCAGCGCCAGCGGGATACTCACCCGTTTCGGGGCGATCGCCGCGATTTCGGCGGCCACCACCATCAACACGAACGGCGCGAAATCGGCATCCACCGGCTGGGCGAAGAACAGCGCCGCCGCGACCATCGTCGCCACCCCCAGCGCCAGCGGCCGCGGCACGATCCCGAACAGCACATAGGCCGGTACCGACAGGAACAACAGCACCACTGCGAGCAACGGCAGCACGGTCGGGAAATACTCGTGCCGCTGCAGGCAGGCGATGAAACCGAGGACGAGCAGCGCCAGATCGGCGAACAGCACCACCTTCGGCGGGTAGTCGAACGGCAGGTCTCCGAGCGGGTGCCAGCCCAACCGCAACCGCCCGCTCGGCCACCAGTCCGTGAACCGGCGCCACACCCGTCCGGCCCGAACCGCCGGCGAGCGGCCGGAACCGACACCGCCACGGATGCCGGCCTCCTTCGAAACGCCCGCGACCCGGGCACGGTCCGCCGTCAGTTGATCCCCCGCCCCCGCAGCGACGCCCTCGCTTGTACGCCGCGGGTGATCACCCGCCATGGATGTGAGGTGGCTCTCAGGCACGTCTCCAGGGTAATCAGCCGGGCCACGCCGAACATCCACCTGCGGCCGGGGCCGGCCTCCGCCCCCGGTAGGAGATCGATTCACGCCCGCCGCACGACGAAGCGCGGGCCACGGATCCGTAGCGTGGAACGCGCCGACGCCGCACCGGACCGGGCGGCGCATCCCAGGCCCCGACCGAAAGGGCACGGATCATGTCCTGGACAGAGCAGCACCTGCGTACCGAGATCCTGCACACCGTTCTCGACCGCGCGGCCGGCGACCCCGCCCGCGCCGATCTGTTCGACGATATCCCGCACCTCGACCGGTTGTTCGGCGGACCGCAGGGAGTACTTGCGACCCTGCGCTATCGGTGGAACATTCATCTGGACGCCAAGCTGGAACTGGGCGCCGCCCAGGGCCGGACCGTGGACGAGGCGTACCTCGAACTGGCGGCCGAACAGCCGGTGCTGCGTGCGGTACTGGATGCCCGGACGGCGTCGCGGGTGCTGGTCGCGTGAGCCACGCCCGGCCGTACCGACATCTGTGGAAAACGGGGTGGCGATGACGCAGCCGGCCATGCTGGAACTGACCGACGTCGTGAAGGAGTACCGCGTCGGCGATCAGCCGGTGCGGGCGCTCGACGGGATCGGGCTGCGCCTGGAAGCGGGTGAGTTCACCGCCGTGATCGGTCCGTCCGGGTCGGGGAAGAGCACACTGCTGCATATGCTCGGTGCGCTGGACCGCCCCGATTCCGGGGCGATCCGGTTCCAGGGCGCCGAAATCGGCGCGTTGAGCGAGGAACAGCAGTCGGAATTCCGGCGGCACCGGGTGGGCTTCATCTTCCAGTTCTTCAATCTGCTGCCCACCCTGTCGGCGTGGGAGAACGTCGCGGTGCCGAAACTGCTCGACGGCAAATCTCTGCGCAAGGCGAAACCGCGCGCCCGGGAACTGCTGGACCGGGTCGGGCTCGGTGCGCGCGCCGAACACCGTCCCGCCGAACTGTCCGGCGGGCAGATGCAGCGGGTCGCGGTGGCGCGGGCGCTGATCATGGACCCGCCGCTCATCCTGGCCGACGAACCCACCGGCAACCTCGACTCGAAAACCGGCGCCTCGATCCTGGAACTCCTGGCCGAGGTCGCCGGATCGGGTAATTCGGTGGTGATGGTGACCCACGACCGCGGCGCGGTGGACTACTGCGACCGGGTGGTCACCCTCGGCGACGGACGCATCGGGTCGGACGAACGCACCACCGCGCACGGTGGTGCCGAGCTCAGTGCAGCGCTCGCAGGTCGCGCCGCGCCGAACCCGACGTAATCAGCCGCGGCGAACGCGGACATTACAGCGGTGCGTCGGCCCACCAGCTGTGGATGTCCTGACGGGCGGTCGGGCCCCAGGTGCGGACGAACAGCAGGGAATTGCTCCGCGGTGATTCTCCACCGGAGCCGAAGGAAACCAGCATGTTCACGTTGAACTGCCCGCGCGCGCCGGAATCCTCCCAGACATGGGCGGTATACGGTTCGCCAGATTTGGTGCCCGCCGACGTATCGTGCGCGGGCAGGCCCGCGACCACCTCCCGGGCGGCTTCGGCGTCCGGGTAGGTGATGATCGTGTAGTCCATCCGGGTGGGCTGCAGCTGGATCTGCCGGCAATCCCAGATCGCCTCCCAGGGGCGGGTTTCCAGGACATCGTCGAAAACCGGCACGTCCGGCAGCAGCGGAATCCGATCGCCGGGACCGAACCTGCTGCATCGCGCGCTCTGATACCCGAGCCCGTCGAGTCCGGCCCCCTGCGGGAGCAGAGAGGGGAACAGGCGGCGGGTGCGGTCGCCGGGCTCACCGCCGGGCGAATCACCGGGGCCGGCGGTACTGCTGGGCTCCCGTTCCAGGGTGGAGGTCTGCGGCGCGGCCGGTGCACTGCCGGAGTCCGAATCGCCGGCGCCCAGGAGCACCACCACAACCACCGCGATCAGGGCGAGCACGATGAGCGGTACGAGAATCGCCACGGCGATCCACGGTGCCCGGCTACGCCGCACCGGCGCCGCGGTGGTCCCGGGCGGGGCGTAGCCGGGGGGCGGCGCCGAGTAGCCGGGTGGACCGGGCGGGTAGCCGCCGTGGTGCATGGTCGCCGTGGCACCGGTGGTTTCCACAGAACCACCCGCATAACCGGAAGGTGCACCTGCGGGCAGCGGCCCCGGCACCACCGGCATCCCGCCGGTATGTTCGACTCCCGCCGGGACCTGCGGGTTCGCGCCCGTGTGCTCGACACTCGGCGGTACCGCGCCGAACCCGCCCGTCTGCTCCACGACCGGCCCCGGCGAGCCGGCCGGCGGTGCAGGGCGCGTGATCGCGACAGTGGGTTGCGCACCCGTATCGATCTGTCCCGCCGGGGCGTCGGCGGGGGCGAGAGCCGCCGCACCACCCGTCTGTTCCACCGACGGTCCTCGCGGCGCACCGGAAGGCGGTGAACCCGCCGGCTGCGGCGGCACAACCGGTGGTGCACTGCCCGCGTATCGACCGTCGGCCGGAAACCCCGCCGGGCCGGGCGTGCCCGGTGGAACAGGTTGCGCGGGGGCGTATCCGGCTGGGGGCGCGGCGAATCCCGCACCCGGCCCGGCAGTTTCCGGCACCGGCGGCTGCGCGGACGGCGGGGCGGTCAGCGCGCGTTCCGCGGCCGCGGCGAATTCCGCACACGTCCGGTAGCGGTGCGCCGGATGTTTGGCCATCGCCTTGGCCAGCACCGGATCCAGACCCGGTGGCAGACCACGCCGTTTGACCGCCAGCGGCGGCGGCGACAGCTGCAGATTCCCATGAATGATATCGGCGGGATTCGGCGAATCGAACGGCGCCATTCCGGTGAGCAGCCAATACAGCGTGCAGGCCAGCGAATACTGGTCCGACCGGCCGTCCATATCGCCGCCGGTCATCTGTTCCGGGGAGGCGAACGCGAGGGTCGCGGTGAACATACCGGTCTGCGTCAACCGGACCGTTTCCGCACGTAACCGGGCAAGCCCGAAATCGGTCAGGAAAACCCGCTCACCCTGCCCCGTATTGGCGCGGGCGAGCAGAATATTGGACGGTTTCACATCCCGGTGCAGAACACCCATTCCATGCGCGTAATCGAGCGCATCGGCGACCCCGGTGATGATCTGCACCGCCTTGCCCGGCGGCAGCGACAGCGAATTCACGGTCCCCGCGTCGGCGCCGTCGATGTACTGCATGCACATCCACAGGTGCTCCCCCTCCATCCCGCGGTCGTACACCGTGACGATGCTCGGATGATCCAGCGCGGCGGCCAGATCCGCTTCCCGCTCGAAACGGGTGCGGATCGCGGCGTCGGCGAACAATTCCGGTTTGAGCAGTTTGAGGGCGGTCAGTTTCCCCAGCCGCGGATGCCGCGCCAGATACACGGCACCCATTCCGCCTTCACCGAGTTGCCGCTCGATGGTGAAACCGGCGAACACGTCACCGCTGTTGAGCAACACGACCCCCTTCGGGTGACTGACAGACTCGTGAGCCTACCGGGCACACGCCGCCGGTTCCGCCGGGAAAACGGGAATCCGCGCAGTCCATGCACACCTGACCATCCGATCAGCCCGGAGTGACCAGACCCGATTCATAGGCGAGCACCACCGCCTGCGCGCGATCACGCAGATCCAATTTGGTGAAAACCTTCGACACATGGGTTTTCACCGTCTGCTCGGCGATGAACAGGGCCTCGGCGATTTCGGTATTGGACATCCCGCGGGCGACCAGCTCCAGGATTTCGCGTTCCCGCGGAGTGAGCGCCGCCAGCGCCGGCGACGGAGTACGGCGCGCGGACCGCCGCATCGTCACCTCGGCAATCAACCGCCGGGTCACGGTCGGCGCGAGCAGCGCCTCCCCACCCGCGACCACCCGCACCGCACGCACCAACTCCTCGGCCGGGGCGTCTTTGAGCAAGAACCCGCTGGCGCCGAGACCGAGCGCCTCATAGACATAATCGTCGATATCGAAAGTCGTCAACATGAGCACCCGCACCGGCGGATCGAAACCCGCGGACAGGATGGAACGCGCCGCGTCCAGCCCGTTCATCTCCGGCATCCGGACATCCATCAGCACCACATCGGGTCGTAACCGCGCCGCCTCGGCGACCGCCACTTTCCCGTCCGGCGCATCACCGATAACACTGATATCGGGTTGCGCGGCCAGTAACGCCCCGAACCCCTGCCGGACCATGGCCTGATCGTCGGCGATCAACACGGTTATTGCCACGCGCTCAGCTTAAATGCTGTGTTGATGGCGCCGCCTCCGGCGGCGCGGGGGTTTTTGGGGGGGGAGTATTAAAAATTGTAAAAATAGAAAAAAGCAAACCCAAACCCC
>NZ_JARWNW010000100.1 GCF_029868325.1 Nocardia carnea | reverse complement strand
CCCCCCTGCGTTTTTCTCCTCCCTACTCCTGCTCCCCCCCCCGGGGCGGTCTCCCCCCCCCCCCCCCCCCCCCCCGCCCCCCGATTGATCGGCCGGAGAATCCCGGCGGCGTGACCGGTCAGCCGGCGGTCACCGACTCGGTACCCGCCAGCTGGGCTCCCACCGCACGCAGCGCGGCCAGATCGGTGACATCGAACGGCAGCGCGGTCACCGAGACCATCGGCACCCGCGGATGCGCACCGGTGAACCGGTGCAGCAGATGTTGCTCACGCCGGGCGGTCGCCACCCGGTGGGCGTGTACGCGCAGCACTCCGGCGGTCAGCGGATCGGAATCCCCGAGCCGGTCGGCGGCGGTCAGGGCGTGATCGGCCGGAAGCGAGCACAACACCGGATGGGTCCGGTTGAGTACCAGCCCGGCCAGCGGCATCTGCTCGGTCGACAACCGATCCACGAAGAACGATGCCTCGCGCAGCGCATCGGGTTCCGGGGCAGCGATCACCAGGAAATGCGTGCCGGGTTTGGCCAGCATCGCGAAGGTACGGTTCGCCCGCTCCTGGAAGCCGCCGAACAGTGATTCCAGCGATTGCAGAAAATTCGAGGCGTCCTTGAGCATCTGACCGCCCACAATGGTCGACACCCCGCGTACCGCCAGACTCATCGCGCCGGTGACGAACCGCCCGACCCCTCGGCCGGGCGCCATGATGACCCGGATCATGCGGCCTTCGAGGAAGGTCCCCAGCCGTTTCGGTGCGTCGAGGAAATCCAGCGCATTCCGCGACGGCGGGGTGTCCACGACGATCAGGTCCCATTCCTTTCGGCCCGCCAGCTGGCCCAGTTTCTCCATCGCCATGTATTCCTGGGTGCCACCGAACGACGAGGCCACCGCCTGGTAGAAGGGGTTGGCGAAGATCTGTTCGGCCTTCTCCGGTGTGGTGTGTTCGAGCACCATTTCGTCGAATGTGCGCCGCATGTTCAGCATCATCGCGTGCAGTTCGCCCTTGACCTCCGGGCCCAGGTCCACCCGCTGCGGGCTGTTGTCCAGATCCGCGACCCCCAGCGACTGGGCCAGTCGCCGCGCCGGGTCGATGGTGAGAACCACGACCTTGCGGCCCTGTTCGGCCGCGCGTAAGGCGATCGCCGCGGCCGTGGTGGTCTTGCCCACGCCGCCGGAACCGCAGCACACGACGACCCGGGCGGTGGGGTCGGCGAGGATGCCGGAGATGTCCAGGGGGGCCGGGCCGGCCGGTCGGGTGCTCATCGGACTCCCTGTTCGGTCAGGTAGGAGGCCAGTTCGTACAGGCCGCCTAGGTCCATACCCTCGTCGAGGGTGGGTAGCTGCAATCGTGCGATATCCAGATCCAGCAGATCCTCGGCGCTCTGATCCTGGGCACTCAACACGGTCGAATGCTCGACCGTCTCAGTGAGCAGGCCCGCGAAGTCGGCGGTTGTCAGGGCGATTCCGGCGGCTTCCAGGCCGGCGCGGACGGCCTCGGTATCGAGCTCACCCGCGGCCGCGGCCGCCCGGGTTTCCATACTCAGCGGGCTCTGCGCGGCGCGATTGACGATAACGCTGCCGATCCGCAGATCGTTCGCGCTCAACTCCGCCACGGCATCGAGGGTCTCCTGAACGGGTAGCGCCTCGAGGAGGGTGACCAGGTGGATCATCGTCTGATCCGAATGCAGCAGCCGGGATACGCTTTCGGCCTGCCCGGCGATCGGGCCGCCCTTGGCGAGTTCGGCCATCGCCTTGGTGACATCCAGGAAGCTCGCGATCCGCCCGGTCGGCGGGGCGTCGACCACGACCTCGTCGTAGACGGGTGCGCCCTGCTTGTCGAGCCGGACCACGCATTCCTTGATCTTGCCGGTCAGGATGACATCGCGCAGACCCGGCGCGATCGTGGTGACGAAATCGATCGCCCCCATCCGGCGCATGGCACGCCCCGCGAAGCCGAGGTTGTAGAACATATCGAGGTATTCGAGGAACGCGTGCTCGATATCGAGCGCCAATGCCACGACCTCGCCGCCACCGTCGGCGGTGGCGATCTTCGTCTCGGTGGGTGGCAGCGGCGGCAGGTCGAACAGTTGCGCGATCGATTGCCGGTTCTCCACCTCGACCAGAAGTACCCGCCGTCCACCCGCGGCCAGTGCCAGCGCGAGCGCCCCGGCGACCGTGGACTTACCGGTGCCGCCTTTACCGGATACATAGTGCAGCCGGGCGCTCGCCGCACGCTCGGGCCATCCGGTTTTCATATCCGGGTGGGCCGATTCCGACATCGTCGTTGGTTCTGCCACGGTCGCGAGCCTATAACCCGGACTGGGCGGATGCCCGCATACTCCGGATTGTCCTGCTGTGGTGTACCAGACACCGGGATCCGGCACCTGTTCGGCCACACCCGGTCCTGCGCCGGGTACTCGGCCCGGGACCCAGTACGCTCGGTCCGCATGAGCGATATCACCCCGTGGGAGTACGCGACCGTACCGCTGCTGACGCATGCGACCAAACAGATCCTGGACCAGTGGGGCGCCGACGGCTGGGAACTGGTGACCGTGCTGCCCGGCCCGACCGGCGAGCAGCATGTCGCCTACCTGAAGCGGCCGAAGCAGTAAGCGCCGTGGGGGAATCCAACGTGAGCGGACCCGCTACCGAATGGCGCGCGAACCTCGACCGGCTGGGGCTGGAAGTGCCCGAGGTGGTGGCCCCTGTCGCCGCCTACGTGCCGGCGGTGCGCAGCGGCGCGCATGTCTACACCTCCGGGCAGCTGCCGTTCGTCTCGGGTGAACTGACGGCCGTCGGCAAGGTCGGCGCCGAGGTATCGCTCGACGAGGCGGTGCTCGCGGCCCGCTGGTGCGCGCTGAACGCACTGGCCGCAGTGCACGATCTGGTAGGTCTCGACGAGGTGGTGCGGATCGTGAAGGTCGTCGGTTTCGTGGCCTCCGCATCCGGGTTCACCGACCAGCCGCTGGTGATCAACGGCGCCTCCGAATTCCTGGGCGAGGTGTTCGGCCCCGCCGGTGCGCACGCGCGGTCGGCGGTCGGCGTTTTCGAGCTGCCCAAGAACACCCCGGTCGAGGTCGAACTGATCGCCGAGGTCCGCTAGGCCCACCGCCACGCGGGCGAACCGAGCAGGGACCGGGCGGAGTGCGGTGCGGATTGTCACTTCGCCCCTCGGATCTCTCCGGCCTTCCTATGGCTGTGGAAATCTGCTGTGCGGCTGCGGCTGACGATTCGCCCATGTCCCGGGATCCGAGACCTGTACCGGAGTTGTGCCGCCGTGGACCGTAGATTCGACTCTGCTGCTTTCTGATCGGAGGTGTCGTCGATGACACTCACCCATCCCGCCTATGGGAAATTGCGTGCCGTCACGCCGACTGCGGCGGTACTGCTCGCGAACAATCCGGGGCCGATGACCCTGGACGGAACCAACACCTGGATTCTGCGGGCTCCCGGGCACACCGACTGTGTGGTGGTCGACCCGGGGCCGGACGATCCGCAACATATCGCCGCCATAGCCGAGGCGACCGGCGGTGCGGTGGCGCTCACGCTGATCACCCACCGTCATCCGGACCATACCGGCGGGATCGACGAACTGGTCCGGTCGACCGGGTCGCCGGTACGCGCCATGGAATCGGAATTCCTGCGCGGCGAGGTCGCGCCGCTGACCGGCGATGAGGTCATCGACATCGCAGGTCTGCGGATCACCGTGCTGCACACCCCGGGGCATACCGCCGATTCGGTCAGCTTCCTGCTCGCGGACGCGGTGCTGTCCGGCGACACCATCCTGGGTCGCGGCACCACCGTGCTGGACCGTGACGGCACCCTGCGCGACTATCTGCGCTCGATGGACCGGTTGCTGGAGGTGGGGGCCGGACGGGCACTGCTACCCGCACACGGGCCGGACCATCCGGACCTGGAACCGGTCGCGCGGTACTACATCGCCCACCGGCACGAGCGGCTCGAACAGGTTCGTGCCGCGCTCGAGGAACTCGGTGCGGACGCCGACGCCATGGACGTGGTGCGCAAGGTGTACGTGGATGTGGACGAGAGCATGTGGCCGATGGCGCGGAACTCGGTCGAATCCCAGCTCACCTATCTGCGCTCCGAACCGGACGCCTGAGCGCGTTATCGCGTTCGGCCGTCCTGGATCGTTGCAGGCGCCACGATCACGAGCCGATACGTGGCTGGCGCCCGCACCGGTCCTGTCCGCCCCGCAGCGGCGGGCCCGCTGCCGGGCGGCTACGAGGCCGAACTCGTCGAGTACCCGGTGCGGACGGTGCCGACTACCGAACGCACACTTCGGCGGCGCCCCGCAGATCAGGCGGTCGGACACTCCACCACCGGATGTGCCGGTGCGGGGCCGAGTAGGCGGCGGTCCGGAGCAGATCAGCGGTACCCGGCTATCTGCGCTGCAGCCGGGTACCGGCGAACCGACGACCCCGGTAACCGTTCACAGTGGCCGGGCGATACTGCCACCGTGAACCACGGCGCTCGTAACTCGGCCGGGTGACTCAGCGTGCCCGGCGGGCCAGCCGCTCGGAATCGGAGATCAGCACGCTCTTGCCCTCGAGACGCAGCCAGCCGCGGTGCGCGAAATCGGCGAGCGCCTTGTTGACCGTTTCCCGGGACGCGCCCACGAGCTGAGCGATCTCCTCCTGGGTCAGATCGTGGGTGACGCGCAGCGCACCGGCCTCCTGGGTACCGAAACGCTGGGCGAGCTGCAGCAGCGCCTTCGCGACCCGGCCGGGGACGTCGGTGAAGATCAGGTCGGCGAGGTTGTTGTTGGTGCGGCGCAGGCGGCGGGCCAGCACGCGCAGCAGCTGCTCGGCGATCTCGGGGCGCTGATCGATCCAGGACTTGAGCGCGTCCCGGTCCATGGTGACTGCGCGGACCTCGGTCACCGTGGTGGCCGTGGAGGTGCGCGGACCCGGATCGAAGATGGACAGTTCGCCGAACATATCCGACGGTCCCATGATGGTCAGCAGGTTTTCCCGGCCGTCCGGGGAACGGCGGCCGAGCTTCACTTTGCCGGCGGTGATGATGTACAGCCGATCGCCTGGTTCACCTTCGTTGAAGATGACGTGGCCGCGGGGGAAGTCCACGGGCTGCAGCTGTTTGGCGAGCGCAGCCACCGCGGTGGGCTCAACGCCTTGGAAGATGCCGGCTCTGGCGAGGGCCTCGTCCACGAATGTGCTCCTTATCGGGAATGGCTGTAGTCGTCGGACCGAAGCAGTTCGGCCGACAGTGCAGTCTACGCGGCCTTATCGACGCGCAGTGACAGACACCACGAAAGGAAGGTTAACCGGGGGCTGTCCGGTCCACGGCAGCGGGCGCGCCGAATCAGCTCGCCCGGGCGATATCGAGGGGTTCCTCGGCCTCCTCGCTGCGGTTGCGACGGCGGCGCATACGCGCGACCGCCGCCGGTAGGCCGAGTTTGGTGAGCTCGTTGACCTCGGCGTTGCTGGCTTTGTCCAGGTAGGCCTGGACCTCCTCGTCGGGCTCGACAAGTTTGCGAAGACGGTTCTCCACCCGTTCCATACCGAGGGCGAACAGCATCAACACCACTGGGAAGAGCGCCACAGCGAGTCCTTGCATGCCGGGTAGTAAACACGGTCGAGGTCTCAGATGGAATACGGGACCAGAACTGGCAGGGCAAGGTTGTCGGTGGGTTCCGTATGGTGGATGGGTGCGAATCTCCCCCTCCGATACCGCCGGAAGCCCCCTTTCCGGAACAGCCGCGGCGGGTGCTGCGCCCTCGGTTTCCGGCGGGGTACGAAATCGGAAAACCGGTTCCCGACCGGCCGAAACCCGATTGGGTCTGGTGCGCCGTGCACGCCGTATGAACCGGACGCTGACGCGGGCATTTCCGGATGCGCACTGCGAATTGGATTTCGGTAATCCACTGGAATTGGCGGTCGCCACGATCCTGTCGGCGCAGTGCACGGATGTGCGAGTGAATATGACCACTCCGGCGCTTTTCGCCGCCTATCCGGATGCCCGGGCCTATGCCGAGGCGAACCGTACGGAGCTGGAGGAACTCATCCGGCCGACGGGTTTCTACCGCAACAAGGCCAATTCGCTGATCGGTCTCGGGCAGGCACTGCTCGAACGGCACGACGGTGAATTACCTCACACGATGGCGGACCTCGTCCGGTTACCCGGGATCGGCCGCAAGACTGCCAATGTCATTCTCGGTAACGCGTTCGGAATTCCGGGTATCACGGTCGACACTCATTTCGGGCGGCTGGTGCGTCGCTGGGGCTGGACGACCGAGGAGGATCCGGTCAAGGTCGAGCACGCCGTGGGTGCGCTCATCGAACGCAAGGAGTGGACACTGCTGTCCCATCGGGTGATCTTCCATGGGCGCCGTGTCTGTCATGCCCGTAAACCGGCGTGTGGTGTGTGTGTTCTGGCCAAGGATTGTCCTTCGTTCGGTGCCGGCCCGACCGATCCCGATACCGCCGCGGCGCTGGTGAAAGGTCCGGAGGCCGCGCATCTGCTCGAACTGGTGGGCCGGTGAGCCGACCGGTTTTGTGGAAATGGGCGTTGGCGGCGGTGATCGTGGCTTTGGCGGCGGCGGTGGCGTTGTGGCCGCGCGGCGGTTCGGATTCCGAGGGCACCGGCGCGCCTCCGGAACCTTCCCGCGGGGTCGATCCAGCGTTGCGGCAGGCTTCGGGCGCCGCGGTTTGCCCCCCGGGCTCCGATTCCCCACCGGGGGGACCGCTCGCGGATATCGTCCTGACCTGCCTGGCCGACGGCGCTCCGGCAACGCCCGGGCGGATGACCGGTGCCCCGATGGTGCTGAACCTGTGGGCTTACTGGTGTGAGCCCTGCCGGACCGAATTGCCGCTGTTCCAGGAGTACGCGGACCGGGCGGGATCGGCGGTGCGGGTGCTGACCGTGCACAGCGATCCGGACGAGGCGAAAGCGCTCTCGCTGCTGGCCGCACTGAATCGAGATCTCCGAGCCCAGCACCGGCCGGAACTGCGGCTGCCCGGCCTGCAGGACCCCGACGCCCGGGTGCGCGCGGCGGCGAATGCGCCCAACGCGCTACCGATCACGGTGCTGATCCGGCCGGATGGTTCGATTGCCGAGTACGTCGCCCGCCCGTTCCGCGATGTCGCCGATATCGCCGATACCGTGGCCGGTGCCCTGGGAGTTACCGCATGACCGAAGAACATTTGCCGCCCTGGCTGAGCAGGGCGGCCGGTCCCGGGCAGCCCGATTTCGCCGACACCCTGGGGCGGACGCGGGTTCTGCGCCGCACGATGGCCGGCAAGGTGCGCAAAGCCGCGGTACTGGTGCTGTTCGCCGGTGACCCCGCCGGTGATCCGGCGGCGCCGGGCAGCTTGCCCGCGGATGCCGAGGTACTGCTCACACAACGCGCCTCCACCATGCGCCAACACCGCGGTCAGGTCGCCTTCCCCGGCGGCGCGGTCGATCCCGGTGACGACGGGCCGGTCGATACCGCGCTGCGTGAGGCCTGGGAGGAGACCGGGCTCGACCGCGCGGGGGTCGTACCGGTGACGACCCTGCCCGAGCTGTTCGTACCGCCCTCCCGCTTCGATGTGACCCCGGTGGTTGCCTATTGGCGCACGCCGAGCGAGGTGCGCGTCATGGATCGCGGGGAGACCGATCGGGTGGTCCGCGTACCGATGTCGGACCTGCTGGATCCGGCGAACCGTTTCCTGGTGCGCAGCGCGCTCGGCTACCGCAGCCCGGCGTTCCAGGTGGACGGAATGTTGGTCTGGGGACTCACCGGCGGCATACTGGCCGGACTCATGACTTCACTGGGCTGGGAATCGGAATGGGACCGAACCGACGTGCGTGATCTGGAGCAGGCGCTGGCCGCGGTGGGGATGGTGTTGTGAGCTCTTCGGCGTGGCTCGATATCGCGGTGGTCATCCTGGCGCTGGCGGCCGCCTCCTCCGGCTGGCGGCAGGGTGCGGTCGGTTCCGCGCTGGCGTTCCTCGGCGTGGTGCTGGGCGCCGTCGCCGGAATCCTGATCGCCCCGCATATTCTCGTGCACATCGACGAAGGCCGCAGCCGGGTTCTGGCCGGTGTGCTGCTCATCGTGCTGCTGGTGATCGTCGGGGAGATCGCCGGGATGGTGCTCGGCCGGGCGGCGCGCAGCGGAATGCGGCATCCCTTCGCCCGCGGCGCCGACAGCACGGTCGGTGCGGTGCTCATGGCCGGCGCGGTACTGGTGACGGCGTGGCTGCTGGCGTTACCGCTGGCCACCTCTTCGCAGCCGGCCATCGCCTCGGCGATCAACAGCTCCCGGGTGCTCGCCGATGTCAACCGGGTCGCCCCGGATTGGTTGCGCAAACTGCCCAACGAGTTCTCGAAACTGCTGAACACCTCGGGTCTGCCGGATGTGATCGGTCCGTTCGGCCGGGCGCCCATTGCGGCGGTGGAACCCCCGGATCCGAGTGTGCTGGCCAGTCCCGTGGCCGAATCGCTGCAGCAGAGTGTGCTGCGTATCCGCGGTGTCGCGCCGAGTTGCCAGCGTGCGCTGGAGGGTTCGGGTTTCGTGGTGGCGCCGGAACGGGTGATGACCAATGCCCACGTGGTGGCCGGAACCACCAGTGTGACGGTGGATTCGGCCGCGGGCCCGCTGGAAGCGACAGTGGTGGAATTCGATCCGTCCATGGATATCGCGGTGCTTTCGGTGCCCGGGCTCACCGCGCCGGTGATACCGCAGGCCCCGGATGCGGCCGGATCGGGCGAAAGCGCGATCGTGCTCGGTTATCCCGGCGGCGGCCGCTACACCGCGAGCGCGGCCCGGGTCCGGGAAACCCTGGACCTGAGCGGTCCCACCATCTATCGCGACGGGACCGTCGAACGCGAGGTGTACACGGTGCGCGGCCAGGTGCGGGCGGGTAACTCGGGTGGCCCGCTGGTCGATACCGAGGGCAAGGTGCTGGGCGTGGTGTTCGGTGCCGCCGTCACCGACGACGACACCGGATACGTGCTGACGCTGAACGAGGTCCACGAACGGATCACCGCGGCGCCCTCGTCGACGGTGCCGGTTGCCACGGGCCCCTGTGTACTGAGCTGACCCGAGTCGATCGCTGACTGCTGTGTTCCGGGTGTGCCGGGACGGACAGCCGGGCACCGCCGTCACCGGCGGCGCGCAGGCCGAGTTCCGCCTGGCCGAGTCACTATCGGGACGACAGTCAGGCGTAGCTGTCGTGGCCTCGACCACCTTCGCCGGCGAGGAGTTTGGCGATCTCGGCGGTGACTGCCTCCGGATTCTCCTGATGCGCGAAATGCGCGGCGTCGCGGACGGTCACCACCCGCCGGCGTGGTGCGAGCTGTGGTGCGCGGTGCACCGTATGCGGAAGGATGTACCGATCGAATTCGCCGCGCATCGAAACCACCGGTATATCGACGGGTTTGCGCATCACCGCGATGAACCGGCGCCCGTCGGGCCGCCATTGGCTGCGGAACGCCCACCGTTTGTATTCCAGTGCGCAGTGAGCCGCGCCGGGAATCCGGATCGCCGAAGCCATCCGGGCCGCGGTATCGGCGCATTCCGCGGTATCGGACCAGGTGGGTGAACTGCGGCTGGTCAGCAGATCGGCGGCACCGCGACCGTCTTCACGGGTGAGGAGATGTTCCGGATAGCGGGGCAGCTGGGCGCGCAGAAAGCCCGGCAGGAAGGCGCGGCGTTGCGCGTTGTCGCGCCATATCGAGCTCTTGAGTGCCGCCGGGTGCGGTGAGGACACCACGGCGATACCGCGTACCAGTCGCGGATGCAGAACCGCGGTGGCCCAGCACACCAGACCGCCGTCGGCATGCCCGACCAGTGTCGCGTCGCTGTAGCCGAGTGCGCGGATCAGCCCGGCGATATCACCGGCCAGGGTCCAGCCGTCGTAACCGCGTGGGGGTTTATCGCTGTCACCGTAGCCGCGCAGGTCGACCGCGACGGCGTGGTAGCCGAGTTCGGCCAGGGCGGTGAGCTGATGCCGCCAGGTCCACCAGAAATCGGCGAAACCGTGCAGCAGGACCACGAGCTGCGGCGCGGGGTCACCGGGCCCGGCGCGATTGTCGTCGGGACCCGCGGAAGCTACGTGCAGCCGTATCCCGTTGGCGTGCACATCACGGTGCGTCCAGGCACCGTCGTAGCGCACGCTCGACGGGTCCGGGGGAAAGTTCGACGCCACGGCGTCCGAGCGTAGTGAACGCCCGGTCGCGTCCGGTGTCTGGCCCGCTCAGCGCGTGGTCTTCGCCAGCGCGGAGGGGTCGTCGTGGCTGCCGATTCCGGAGGGCAGCACCGTGCGGGTCTGCTTGAGCGAATCGATCGTCTTCTCCGGTGCCCGCAGTTTCTTGACCTTCCGGTAGCCCAGGAACGCGAGCAGCGCCGTGACCAAGATCATGAAGGCGAAGACGATCCAGAACGCGGCCCAGCGGGTGAGCCAGATATCCAGCGTTTCGGCCACCGCGAAGAAGAAGAAAAAGCTGCTGAACAGCAGCACGGTCAGCGCGCCGATGAAGAAGACGCTGCCCTGCAGCCCCTTCTTGATCTCACCGGTGACCTCCGCCTTGGCCAGCGCCACCTCGGCCCGGACCAGGGTCGAGACCTGCTCGGAGGCGTCGCGGACCAGGCTGCCGAAACTGGCCGAGGCATGCGGGTCGATCTCGGACAGCGGAATCGAGGTGACTGTGCCGCCTCGTGCGCCGTCGCCGTTACCGCCCTGTGTGACACTCACGTGGTCGACCCTCTCCCTGTCCCGATTCTGCTCGGTCTTACTGTTCTGGTTCTAGCGCATCCGCGTCGCGCTGTGCTTCGTGGACACGCCCACGCCGCAACAGTAGCGCCGAACCGATCAATGATGCGGCCATGGAGGTCACCAGGACCGCGGCCTTGGCCAATTCGGCGGATTCGGGGTAGTTCTCCAGCGCCAGTTCCGCCACCAGCAGGCTAACGGTGAACCCGATCGCGCCCAGCACCGACAGGGCGAACATATCGCGATAACCCAGGTGTGCGGGACGTTTGGCGAGTCCGAAGCGGATCGCGAGCCAGCTGATGCCGAAGATGCCGATGATCTTCCCGAACAGCAGGCCGAGGATGATCGCCAGGGAAAGGCGTTCGGTGAACAGGTCGCCGAGAACCTCGATATTGAACGGCACGCCGGAGGCGAACAGCGCGAACAGGGGTACACAGAGTCCGGCGGAGATCGGCTGGACACGGTGTTCCCAGCGGGTGGCGGGTGCTTCGTCTTCGCCCTTGTCGGGGCGCACCCGGGTGAGCAGACCGCAGGCCACTCCCGCCAGCGTGGGATGGATATGGGCCTCGTGCAGGGCGTACCAGCACACGAGTCCGATCAGAATGTAGACAAGTGGCGATTTCCAGCGCCGGTGCTGGGCGAACCACCAGGCCACACAGCAGGCCAGCGCCGCCAGCAGCCAGGTGAACGCCAGCCCGGTGGTGAACAGCACCGCGATCAGGAGGATGGCCATCAGATCGTCGACCACCGCGAGGCTGAGCAGGAAGACCCGTGCGCTGGCCGGGATCCGCGACCCCGTCATCGCCAGCACGGCGAGCGCGAAGGCAATATCGGTGGCTACCGGGATGGCCCAGGCCTGGTCCATCCCGTCCACACCGAATCCCACGGAGTAGGCGATGATCGCGGGGGTCACGACGCCGCCGACGGCGGCGATGATCGGCAGCGCCGCCCGTTTCGGGTCGGCCAGCTCACCGACGACCAGCTCGCGTTTCAGTTCCAGGCCGGCGACGAAGAAGAAGATGGCGAGCAGGCCGTCCTTGGCCCATTCGGCGACGGTCAGGTCCAGGTGCAGCGGCGGAATGGGCAGATGCGTATCGGACAGCGTCAGGTAGCTCTCGCCCCACGGGGAATTGGCCCAGAGCAAGGCCACTGCCGCGGCGATCAGCAGCAATGATCCGCCGACAGTCTCGGTCCGCAGGTATCTGGCAAGTTCGGACCGTGGACTGCTCAGCACGGGAAACCTTTCGGTCGTACGGACATCTGCACGCCCGCCCGTCCGGAGTCATTTTCTCGGGGGCGCGCGATTTATCGCCGACCAGACTTCCCGGCACACCGTAAGTAATCTTAACGGTCGCCCATCGCGCGCCGGTAAGGGCATATCCGCCGATCGAACGGACGGGGGGGGCGCGGGGGGGCCGCGCCCCGCCCATTAGGGACAGAAGGGAAAACCCCGCCCCGGTTTTAAGCTAACACCCAGGATCCACCGATTCCAGCGCGGGTTCCACCAGCGCCACATGGCGGGCATGGGCGGCGCCGGCGGTGAAGTAGATCCCCGGCTGCGGGCGGCCCACCATCGGTAGCAGCGGCCAATCCGGCGGGATCGCGGGCCACTGGTTC
>NZ_JARWNW010000099.1 GCF_029868325.1 Nocardia carnea | reverse complement strand
CCCTAAGACCGGGGGGGGCCCCACTATCCCCTCGTGGTGCCGGGCTACTTGTAACCCTCGCCCCCCGCCGGGGCCCTCCCGGCGGCCCCCTCGTATTTTGCGCTGACCCACGGGGGGGGGGCCGCGCCGGGCCGGGCGCCGGCGCCCCCCCCCGCCCCCCCCCCCCCCCCCCCCCCGGGGCCGATATCAACGGAGTCGTGGCCGGTAGTTATGCGGTTCGGTCCGGAATTCGCTAGCCGGCGACCGGTGTGGCCAGCGCGAAGCCGATGGCGACGGTGGCAGCGACGACCACCGCAACAGTCGTCCACAGGATGGTCGTCGAGCCGGAGCCGCCTGCACCTCGGTGCAACCGGAGATTACGGCGGTAGCCCACACCGGCAACGACGAGCAGGACCAGACCGGCGATACCGGGTGCCAGTGCGGCCGTATCCCAGCCGGCCTGCAGCACCGCGCGGAGCAGCAACAGCGCGACCGCCACCGTGCCCAGGCATGTTCGCCGCCAGGACAGCGCGGTACGTTCCGCGGCCAATCGGATTTCGGTGGAATCGGGCATCGGCACACCTCAGTGCAGCAGTACTGCCACGCAGGCGAGTACCGCCACGAACGCGGTACCCGCGGAAAGTACCGGGACGAGCACCGTGCCCGGCAGAGGCCGGCCCTCGTCCATGGCCGACCGGATACGCCGCCAGTGCAGAAAAGCGCCGACGGCCACCACCAGCGACAGCAGCAGGCAGCTCACCGCCAGCACGGAACGGAAATCCGACGGCCACTGCTCCACCACCACGGTATGCACAGCGATACCACCGGCGAGCAACCCGAGTGCCGTACGAATCCACGACAAGAAGGTGCGCTCGTTGGCGAGAGTGAACCGGTAATCGATCGGCGCCACTGCCGGCTCCGGTGTTTCGTCAGCGCCCGATTCCCCGGCCACTTCCGGTACCGGGCTCATCGGTTGTTCGCACTGGTCGCGGTCTGCACGCTCACCTCCCGGCCCGCCTTCGGGCACTGCTGCACGGATCCGCTGGACAGCGTAAACGCCGCGCTGTCCACGAGTCCACGTCCACACTCCGCTTCCGGCATGTCGAGCCGGGCACGGAAGACGCCGGCGGTCCAGCCAGGTCGGCCGGTCGACACCCTACGTGGTGGGGCAAGAAGCGACCGACGCTCACGCCCGGGGATGCGCCTGGTCGTGTGCTGTACGGAGTCGTTCGATGGATACATGGGTATAGAGCTGGGTGGTGGCCAGGCTGGCATGGCCGAGCAGTTCCTGTACCATCCGCAGATCGGCACCGCCTTCGAGCAGATGCGTGGCCGCCGTATGCCGGAGCCCGTGCGGGCCCATATCCGCGGCGCCGGGCACTGCGGATATCGCCGCGTGCACGACGGTCCGGGCCTGGCGTTGGTCGAGGCGCCGGCCGCGCCGGCCCAGCAACAGGGCGCGACCGGAATCCGAGGTGGCCAGCATCGGCCGGGCATGATTCAGCCAGTTGTGGACCGCCTGGTCGGCCGGCAGCCCGAACGGCGCGGACCGTTCCTTGCGTCCTTTGCCGAGTACGCGCACGACCCGGCGTTCCCGGTCCACATCGTCGATATCGAGACCGCACAGCTCACTGACCCGGATACCGGTGGCATACAGCAGTTCGATGATCAATCTGTCTCGTAATGCCATCGGATCATGCTGGGCCGCACCCGATTCCACCGCCGACATGATCCGGGCGGCCTGTTCCTGACCCAGCACCGCGGGCAGGCTGCGATGCGCCTTGGGCGCGGCCAGCCGCAGGCCGGGATCGCGGTCGAGCCGGCCGGTATGGGTGAGCCACGCGGTGAAGGCCCGAGCCGCGGAGGCACGCCGCGCCATACTCGTGCGCGCCGCGCCCTGTTCCGCATGGACCGCCAGCCACGACCGCAGCGTGGTCAGGTCGAGTTCACGCAGCGAAGCATCGGCAGACTGTCCGAGCAGATGCCGCAGCAGCGACCGGATATCGCCGAGGTACGCGCGCACGGTATGCGCCGACCGGTTACGGCCGAGTTCCAGATATCTCCCGTATTCGGTCAGCAGAGCTTCCAGGTCCTCGGGTAATTCCGCCACCACCACACCGTTGCCCGTGCCTCGAAGCTCCGCAACCCCACGCGCCGTAACCGACCACCGTCACCTGCCCCGTCACCGCGGCGACCGCGGCGTTTCGGCCCGCACCGGGTTCACACAACCTGCGCGCGACAGAAATCGCGGCTGGACCGGCTGGATGCCGACCAGGCGTTCCGCATGGACTGCCTTCGAGAGTCATACCGAAGCGGCCGATGCGACGTCCGCCTTCGCCGTGGCCGGTAATCATGGTGACGGCTCGAAGGGGGCCGCCGCCCCGGGTACCGACATCGGACCGACCTGCCGATATCGGAACGGGGCTCCACGCGATCGGAGCGCCGGCGCCGGTACCGCTGGTTCGTCAACGACATCCGCACCGAATCCCTGGAGCGCCTTGCGCGCATCGGCCGGTCCCGGCGGCGACACCCGTGACCGTGAACCCGCCGTTCCGATATCCGAGCCGGCCGAATTTCGGCCGGACGACGCTGGGGACCGGTGCGGGCGGCCCGGTCTGCAGTTCCTGGTATGAATCAGCAGTCTTCGCCCGCTGCCGCTCGAATCACGCCTCCGACGTATGCGCCGGCGCCACACCGCTGTTCGCCCGCCGGTCGGCCGAGGTGCGCGGTCCATGGCGTATCCGGAACCAGCCCGACCCGGCGCTCCCGGCCAACTCGGCCATATCGAGGGCCGCCAGCGCGGCACGGACCTCGGCGATGGTCAGCCCGGTGGTAGCGCACAATTCGTGTGGCCAGCGTCCGCCGGTATCGGGCAGAGCCGAGTACACCGACAACTGTGCTGCGGTGAGCTGGTGTGCGGCAGTCGGCTCCGAGCCGCCGACCGGCGGTATGTGTAGTGGTGCGGCATCAGCGAGCACGTCGTCGACTGTGCTGACCAGAACCGCTTCGCCGTCTCGAATCATTCGGTGGCAGCCGGCGGAGGCCGCGGAATCCACCGACCCCGGCACCGCCATCGCGGGACGGCCGATCCGGCGAGCCCATTTCACCGTATTGCGCGCACCGCTGCGCAGTCCCGCTTCGACCACCAGGACACCATCGGACAGGGCCGCGACGAGCCGGTTCCGGGCTAGGAAATGATGTTTGCGGGCCGTGGTGCCCGGCGGATATTCACTGACCACGAGACCTGTTTCGGCGATCCGGTCGAGCAGGCGATCGTGCTGGGCGGGATAGGGCCGGTCCACACCGCAGGCCAGGACGGCGATCGTGGTGCCGCCGACGGCGAGTGCCGCGCGATGGGCCATACCGTCGATACCGAAGGCCGCGCCGGAGACGATGGTCCAGCCGCGGGCCGCGAGATCTCCGGCCAGCGCTCCGGCGGCCCGATCGCCGTATCCGGTACTGCATCGGACGCCGACCACTGCCAGCGACCGTTCGGTCAGCTCGATCAGATCGCCGGTCCCGCGCACCCAGAACACCAGCGGCACCCCGCCGTCGGGGTCACGTCCCGGCGGTAGCTGCGAGAGCCCCAGCATGCGCCAGGCCGGCCATTCCGGGTCGTCGGGGGTGACGAGCCGGCCACCCAGCCCTCCGATTGTTTCCAGATCCCGGGCGGCACGATCTTCCGCACGGCGCGCCGCTGTCGCGGCGTGCAGAACCTGCGGCAGTTCTCGTTCCCGGACGGCTCGTGCCGCCTCCACCACGCCGACAGATTCGATCAACGCGGTCAGCGCCGGGCACGGCCCGAGGACCACCCGGGACAGATAGGCCCATGCGAGCTGTCTGCGGCCGGGGGGGGGCGCGGGCCCCCCCCCCCCCCCCCCCCCCCCGCGGGGGCGGGGGGGCGGCCCGGGGGCGCCGCCCCCCCGCCCCCCCCCCCCCCCCCCCGGGCTGCCCGGCCGTCACTGTGTTCCCCGCTGCCGGAAGTTGAGCGCCTGCATGACATCGTGTGCGGTGGGCACATCACCGCCGCGCAGATCACAAACCGTCCAGGCGACCCGGAGCGCGCGGTCGGCTCCCCGGGCCGAGATCCGCCCCAGCCGCAGCGCCGCTTCCACCGGTGCCGTGGATTCGGCGGGTAGCGGAAATTGCCGCCGCAGGACGTGCCCCGGTACTTCGCCGTTGGTCCGCCAGCCGTATTCGTGCCAGCGAGCCGCCGCGGCGGAGCGAGCGGCCGTGACCCTGGTGCGGACCGTCGCGCTGTCCTCGGATTCCGCGGCCGCCAGCCCGGCGGACGACATGGGATGCATCTGCATCCAGATATCGATCCGGTCCATCAGCGGGCCGGATAACTTGCCGAGATACCGGCGCCGGGCCAGCGGCGCGCAGATGCAGTCCACATCGCGGGCGGGGGCGCAGGGACAGGGGTTCGCGGCCAGGATGAGCTGGAACCGGGCCGGAAACCGCGCGACTCCGTCCCGGCGGGCGATCCGGACCTCGCCCTCCTCCAGCGGAGTCCGCATCGCCTCCAGCACCTTGGCACCGATTTCGGCGCATTCGTCCAGGAACAGCACGCCCCGGTGGGCGCGGCTGACCGCGCCGGGCCGCGCCGAACCCGATCCGCCGCCGACCATGGCGCTCACCGATGTCGAATGATGGGGCGCGACGAACGGCGGTGTGGTGATCAGCGGCTGTTCCTCGGAGAGGGTACCGGCCACCGAATGGATGGCGGTGACCTCCAGCGCCTCGTTCTCCGACAGCGGCGGCAGCACACCCGGGAGCCGCTGCGCGAGCATGGTTTTCCCGATACCGGGCGAGCCGGTCAGCAGCAGATGGTGCCCACCGGCCGCGGCGACCTCCAGCGCCCACCGCGCCTCGTGCTGCCCCGCGACATCGCGTAGATCACCCACCGGCGAGGCCTGATGCGGCGGTGGGGCAGGCGATTCCGCAAGCTCGCGCTCCCCGCGTAACCAATCGAGTGTGGCGCGCAATGTGGGCGCACCGAGGACCCGGATCCCCGCGACCAACCCTGCCTCGCACAACGCTTCCTCGGGGACGATCACGGTTTTCCGGCCCGCGCGCCGCGCCGCGAGCACAGCGGGCAGGACCCCACGGACCCGGCGCAGCCGACCGTCGAGCGCAAGTTCACCGAGCAGGACCGTACCGGCGAGTTTGGCGGAGGGCACGATATCGGCCGCGTCCAGCACGGCGACGGCCAGCGCCAGATCGTAGGTCGAGCCGACCTTCGGCGGCTGTCGATATACGGGGAGCAAGCTACCAACCGCCCGAAAGTGAGCCACATCATGCCCGCACAGCCCGATCCTGAAACCGTCGCCGCCTTCGATACCGCGCTTGAGGCCCTGGCCCGCTACCTGGTCTTGTCCGAGCTACAGGGCCGCATCGACTGGACTGCCCTCGCCGACGCACAGCAGCTCATGATCAATCTGAGCCCGCTGACCGGCTGGCCTCACGAGGTCGTCGTCTCATACCTGCTGGCCCGGATCGATGCCTACTGCGCCACCGCGGCCCCCCAGCACACCGCCAACTAGGAGCGCCCGTCATGCCTGCCGACTGGATCGCCTTCCTGGATAGCCTGCTGGCCGCAATCGAGATGAGTTCTCAGCGGCTGGCCGCCCTCCTGCTCCGAAAGGAGGTGAAAAACGATCATGTGGAACCTCGATGCCGTCCTGGACGTGAACATTCTCGTGCAGGATCTTCTAGCCTGGTTCACCCGCACCCTGATCACGCTGTCCGGCGGTTTCTGACCTAGAACTGCCCCGTATCGCCCGTTTGGCCGTGTCTCCCGGCTTGAGCGGGCCGTTTTTTTTGCCCAAAAGTGCTGATCAGAGCGTTATTCCGGCGTTTCAACCGATTTCCGGCCGTTTCAACGGGTTTCGAGACCCGAAAAGCCCTGGTAAAGCCCATTTTTGGGGCATTTGGTACAACTTTTGGTACTAGAGAGGGAAAGTAAATTGGACGAGCGTCCAGAAGCGTGATCGATCTTGATTCGCGCGCATACCCCCCCGGGGGCCCTGTCGTCCTCCCTGTCGGCGGCCGTGTCTCTCCGCATCGGCAGGCGGTAGAACATCGCTGTACGCGCACGCTGGCCGGTCGCAAGGAGGCTCTAGGGCTCACTGGCGGCTGTATGGGACCCACAGACCAGCGCCGACGCGACCACCGACACCAACCAAGCGCGCGGGGCGGCAGGCTACTGGTCAACTGTCCAGATATATGGGACCCACCACGGACCGGCAAAGAGTGGCAACGTCCTTGAAGAATCGAAAGATGTTGTACTGAACCGATTTCCGTAATCCGTAATCCGTTTCCGATTCCTTGTCGATGCCGATAGACCAAAGGGCATGCGCTGCATAGGGATATGAGGTATGTGCACATGTGGTGTGAGTGTGGTGTGCATGTGCATCATGTGTGTATGTCATATGTGCATATGAGATGTGTTGATATGAATGGATATTGAGTATGTGTGTTTGTTATTAGGTATGTGCTACTTGCAGATTGGATATGAGTGAATCAAGGAAGATCAGAGAACATTCTGATCAAAGGTAGAGAATGATCTTGTGTGTGGTGTGCATATCGATGGGCAAGGGCAGTGGTTACCACACAAGGGATTACCAGTGACGGGAGAACGTCGGCTCGCAGGTAGCGCTCTCGTGATCAATTCCGCAGAGTCCTGGTCCTGCATGTCCGGCAACCCTTTTGACCGAGGAGGTTTGTGCGATGGGTTGCGCCCCCGTTATCGCTGCAATCCTGCTGTCCCTATCGGGATCGAATTCAATTCCCTGTCTTCGCAATACATTGCACCGGTTATGACATAGAGCCAGATTCGCGAATGAATACACCAGATCGGGCCGGTCCCGGATTGATTCGACATGATCCACCGTGCAACCCCAGCGAGTGCGACCGGATATGTTCGGATCGATCAATTCTCCGCAATAGTGGCATATCCACGGTAGATGAGTTTTCGCCCATTCCACACACTCTCGCCACTCACGAGTTTTGTAGATGGGATTCACCGCGCGCTTGGTCAATTGGATCGCCCCCAATGTCTGGTTACCGTGATCGGTTCGCCGGCTGGGTCGTACTCGAGGGTCGTCACGGCGTCGAAGATCTTCGCACAACCACAACGCGCGATGATTGCCCGCGGATGCACAACAGCGCCGGGGTCGAGGGACCAGGGAATCAGCAGATCTACCACGGCAGCACCTCGAGTCGCTCGGGCGGTGGTGGCTTGGGCTTGCGGGCCTCGAGTACGCGATCGATAACGGTGACCGCCGCGGTGTTGCCTTGACGTTCGGCCATCTCGCGCAGGCGTAGTAATCGTGTGGTCGGGATGGTCCGCAATCCGTATTCGTCAGTCGCCATTGGCGTGCCCCCGTTCTTATTAGGGGTGATCCGGCCCGGCCGACAAGGGGACCGAAACTCCAGGAGGCCTACCCTCAGAGTCCCGGCGGAAAATGAACCGGGCCGGATCACATTTGCCGGATCACCGAGAGCCAGCCACGCAGGGGGTCAACCATGCAACTCTCGGTGTCCGACGCCGGGTGAATCTTCGCGGAAGAAGGAGATGTCTTCAATCCACCCGGACACTCTATTCAGTTGTGCCAGTTATTTTACGCCGCCGAGGTCGCGATGTTCAGCAGCCTGAACGCATTATCCACCACGACATCGGAGCCGGTCCGCCCCCACAGAATTACGCCACGCTGCAAGGTAGGACGACGCGAAGCGCCCATTAGGTGGGGAATAAGCTCCACGGAAGCGCCTACGCGATCGACAATTACGAAGCCCTGTTTCCAGTCCCCGTACGCCAAGACATGATTCGCTTCGGTCGCCGCCGGATTGATCGTCGAATCCATATAGCTCAGCTCGGTTACCTTGCGGCCGAGGAGATTCGGCGGATTGTTGTGCAGCCCGGGAAATTTCAGGGCGCCATTCGTAGTTTCCATCTGCCGCAGCGTATTCAGCGTCGCGAGATGTCCGGCCCATGATGCGTTGGCCTGGAATCGTGCCGGTAGCGCGTTCTGCACATCGTAGGGATCGGATGCGTCCAGCGCTTCACCGGCCCCCGCGACAACGGAAGATCCACCCGCCAAAGCAGTTACGAATCCCGAGGGCTGTCCCGATCCTGAGCCGGTGGTGTAGGCCAGATTCAGATGGTTGAGCACCGCGTCCTGCATGACGTTCTTCAGCTCCGAAAGAAACTGTGCCCCATCGTCCTCTAGTTCGACCGAAAATGGCACGAACACATCATATTTGTGGACCGAGATCGGTGCCGGTGCGAGAGTCGGTGAGCCGTCGGCAACTTCGGTAGCCTCAGCAACCCACTCTGCCGATGCCCCCGCCGAGGTCACACCATTCCACTCCGAGGTTGCGATGGTGACCACGCGCGCCAGCGACCGAATGTCGTTCTGACTGCCCGCGTTGGTCAGCATGATCGCCGGGTCGAGATGCTGGGGAACGAGGTGTCCGCCTTTGGAATCCGTACCGATGGTCATGTCCCGGTCGTGTTGCACCGCGGCGGCCTGCCGATAGGCTTCCGATTCCTGCGCAGTCCAGGTCAGATGGCCTCGCTCGGGATCGTTGACCAGCTTCGCGAAGGCGCGTGCATAGGCATCCGAGCCGGCGACCGCGGACCAGCGCTGAGTCCAGTTCTGCGACTGCTGGGGCCCCTGCGTCATGAGACCTTCGACGATCTCTGCGCCGCGGCTGGGGATGACCTCGTGCTTCACGGAGCGGTCGAGCTGGCGCATGGCCCGGGTATACACATCGCCGCGGGTGTTGGTGGGCCCGGACGAGAATCGCGGTGCCTGCTCCGGGTCGTCTTCCGGCTTGGGCTTGGCGGGTCCGGTGGCCGGTAGCAATCTGCCCTCGAGTTCACCGCTGGAGATGGACAGCTTCACATTTTCGATGCGTTCCGTAGCGGCCTCGATCTCTTCGCGCAGCAACACGGATCGATCGGTGAGCCTGTCGAATTCGGTCGCATCATCCCCCAGCATCTCGGGTCCGCCAGCGCGGGTGAGCATGTCCTCGAGCTGGCCGCGGATCTCCTCGCGTTCGTTCTTCATGGCGTCGATGCTGAGCACCCGCCCGTTCTTGTCTTTGATAGTCATTGTTCAATCCTCGATCTCTATTCCGAATTTCTTCGCGGCCGACTTGATCTTCGCCTTGATCCGCGCCAGTTGCTGTGCCGTATATGCCTTTTGGTTTTTTGGCATGTTTACGTAGCTCCAGGCGGCCCGGACGTGGCGTTCAGAATCCAGCGGGTACCGCTTCTTTCCGTCCTTCTGGTAACCGGGGTCCGCGTATTCCACCGAGCCATATGGTTCTTTGTCGCTCCGGTCGAATACCTCGAATTCCAGTTTGTAGCGTCGCCATGCGGTATCGAGGTCGAGCCGTCGAATGTCCTGTGCCCGCACACCGCCGATGAGCGCCCCCGCATATGCCGGACTGGTCACCAGGGATACCTCCGAGAGACTGGCCTCCACACGAACCACGGTGCCCATCCGCGTCTCTTGCCGAATCGGCCGGAAGCCAATCGAGAACGAATCCACCAAGCCATCCCGAACCAGGGTGAGCGCATCATCCCCGGCAGTTGTCCGGCTCACGAGAAACTCAGCGTGCAAACCATCATCGGTCTCGGTCAGTTTCGATGCCCGGCCGATGGGGAGTGATCTCCGCTCGTGCTGCACCATCAACGGGATCTTGTGTCCGCGGTCCTGAATCGATCTCGCGAATGCACCGGGTGCGAAGGCTTCGAGGTATTCCCCGTCGTAGTCGCTGATCCGGGCCGTCTGGCCGTAGGGGACCGCGATACCGTGAATGGTCCGGCCGGTCGAGTCGGGCTCGGAATTACCGGTGCGGTACAGGATTGTCATTGGTGGCTCGATTCTGAAGGCGCGCTAGTACGATTCGCCGAGTTCGGGGACTATGCCGGGGGTGAATTCCGGCGGTAGCGCGATCGAGCTATCAGTGATACTACCGGGTCGCCGGCGAAAATGGCGGTCAAAAGCGGTGTGGCAATACCGGTGTGGTAATGGGTGGTCGGGTTGCTATCCCATTGACCAGGCTTCGGGGAGCGTATCGGGGACGGTCTGGGCGGCCATGGCATCCGCGGCGATCACATCGCACAACACGCCGAGGAGTTCCAGCGCCCACGGCATATCTTCGAATCGCTTCGCCAGCCTCGACATGATGGTCAGCGCATATTGCTTGCCGACATTGACCGCACCATAGCCGAGTTCGGTCGCGCCGCATTCCTGCGTGAGGTTGGTGCACAGCGCGGCGATGAACTGGGCGGCGACCGCATCACCCCGGGCAGCATGCGATACAGCCTCGTCGTGAAGGTGGGTGTAGATCGAGCCGAGGGTGTAGAGCACATCGGGGTTGTCGTCGGCCTGCGCGAGGAGACGGTAGAGGGTCTGCCGCGGGTGTTCCTGCTGGAATGCTGTCGAGGTCATTCTCATCGCCCCCTGTAGCTGTAGCGCTCCGGTTTACGGGCATCGGCGGCCTTGCGACGTTGTTTGTCCCATCTGCGCCGGTAGTTCACATCATCGACAGCACTTTGTCCCCACACATGGTTTTGCTGGGGCTGTTTCAATGCATCGATGAATCGTTGTACGCCTTGCGGATCGAAAAACTCTGCATTCTCTTCGGATACGGTCTTATCGTTGGGCTTCATTCGATTGACCTCTATTCACTTGGCTTTCAACGCACTACCGGCGATGGTTGAATGCCCATTCTTTGACCATCGCCGGTAGCCGGGTAGGGCGCGTGGCCTGGGGAGGTGTCGACGCCCTCCAAGTCAGCCTAATCGCGGTCGGCGAATTCTGCTGCCCCCTACGGCATTGGCTTGTTGGCAGACTGTCAATAGTATTTCGCGCAGTCATAGGCCGGAATTGCCCGTAGCGTTTGAGGTGTAAACAGCAAGGTGCCCCCGGCTGGCGGATGATTCCAACCGGGGGCGGAAAACGAGGAGGACTCTCGTATGAGTTCAGACTACAGCCACCCCGAAACCTTCGCCGCGGATATCGCGCTCTATCTCGACACATTCTTCGCCGACCGGCCCGGCTGGGCCCACGGTGGCCTACTCCGCGGTGAGGACGACTGGCACGAGGGCGACGGAACCCGGTTCAAATGGCCGCGCGATCGTGAGAAGTTGACCAGGTGGGCACGAATCCAGCAGAGACACAGCAACGTCTATCTCTGCAACCAATTGATGCCCGGCGGAAAGCGCGGTGAACATCTCGCAGCCAAACGGCTGTACCCGCATGCCGACTACGACGCCGAGAAACTGGGCGAGGATGTGACGCCGGAGCAAACCGAAACCCGACTAACCGAATTAGGTGCATTCGGATGGTATTCCGGCAGTGAACACAACGGCGTGCGGAACCGGCATGTGTTCGTCGAGCTAACCGAATCCGTAGGGCCGTGGGAGTTCGAGGCGCTGTGCAAGGGGCTGGCGGCCTATATCGGCGCACACGACGGGAAGCACAAGGACAATGACGTGCTACGGGTGCCGGGGACGCTGAATCACAAGGGCGATGAACCGGTGCCGGTCGTGTGGTTCGCCGAGCGGTCGTCGCGGAAGTGGACGCCGGATGAGCTGGCCGCATTCCTGGGCGTGGATCTCGCGGCGGCGCTGGCGGCGGGGTTGTCTCCCGAGCCGGAACCCGAGCCGGCGAACGTCGATCTTGCTTCGGAGATAAACGACACCCTGCGCGCCGCACTGGACAAGGTTACCGATGCCGACAGCCGGACGGATGATCGATCGAACCTGCTGTACAACATCATGGCGGTCGGCTGGCAGGCGAGTCTCGCCAAGGAGGTATTGCGCGGATACGTCCACACCCGCGGCGACCTGGGCGAGCGGGCGGATGACGCGAAGGACTTCGAGCGGATATGGGAGAAGCTGAGCCGGACCCCGAACCGCGCCGATGATGAGGCAACCAACGAAATGATCTGCGGCGGCGGGGAATCGGACCCCGTATCGCCGGCGGTCGAGCCGATCTCGTTGGACGCCGCGCATGCCGTATTCGCGAAGTGGCTCGGAACTGACTACGACATGGCCGCATTGGATGTCGTGCTCGCGGCGGCGGTAGAGCGACTGGACGGTGATCCGCTCTGGGTGCTGCTGGTGTCCGGCCCCGGCAACGCGAAGACCGAAACCGTGCAGGCGCTGGGCGGATCGGGCGCAATCGTCACCTCGACTATCAGCTCGATCGGTGCCCTACTGTCCGGGACCGCCCGGAAGGAAGTTGTGAGGGGGGCGACCGGCGGCCTGCTGCGCAAGCTGGAGCCGCGCGGAGTGCTCGTGGTCAAGGACGTGACCTCGATTCTGTCGATGCCCCGGGAGACGCGCGGCGAGGTACTGGCTGCCCTCCGGGAGGTCTACGACGGCCGGTGGAGTCGCGCCCTGGGCACAGACGGCGGGCGAACACTCGAGTGGATAGGCCGTATCGCGGTCGTCGGCGCGGTCACCACGGCATGGGACACACACCACGCGGTCGTCGCGACCATGGGCGATCGGTTCGTGCTCGTGCGGGTAGATTCCGGCAACCCAATCGCTCGGCGGGCGGCGGCGGTGATGGCGGCCGCAAACACCGGGCGAGAGACGGACATGCGGGCCGAACTGTCGTCGGCGGCGGCGGCGGTGCTGGCCGGTGTGGACGGTAGCCGGATACGGGACCTGTCGGACGAGGAACGCGACCGGCTACTTGCGGCGGCGGATCTCGTGACGTTGGCGCGTACCGCGGTCGAGCGCGACTATCAGGGCGATGTGGTGGACGCACATGCGCCGGAGGCACCGACCCGGTACGCGAAGCAGCTACAGCAGGTATTCCGGGGATCGATGGCGCTGGGGATGAACCGGGCCGACGCTATGGCGCTGGCGATGCGCTGTGCCCGCGATTCGGTGCCACCGCTACGGCTGGCCGTGCTCCGGGATATCGCCGAACACCCGGACAGCCCGACGCAGGATGTACGCAAGCGGATCGGCAAGCCGCGCAAGACGGTGGATCGTGAGTTGCAGGCGCTGCACATGCTGGGGCTGCTGGTGTGCGATGAGCGCGAGTACAGCGCGGATGGCCGGTCCCGGTGGTTCTACTCGCTGGCCGACAGCCGGTTCGCGCCGGATCTCCTCGACTGAAGGTTGGCCAAATAAGTAAGTAAGTGTGTATTGGGTATGTAGAGAAGGGTGGGAGGCGGGGTAGGCCAGAGCAGAGACACCCCGCGCCCCCTCTTACATATCTGGCCCACCTTCGGGGTCTACCGACATTTCTGGGCACACCCTCCACCGCGGTGTTCAGCCGGTGACGAAACGCGCCAGCGCCGCCCGGTCCGGCAACCTCGACTCGACGACCACCGATGCCGGATCGAACACGCGGCCCCTGCGCCCGGTCGGCAGGATCACCACACGGACCGCCAGACGCAACAGGGACCGCTTCTCCTCGACTCCCAAGCCTTCCCATACCTGCCGGGGATTGCGTGCGACCGCGGCGACGAGGGGAGGCACCGTGACCCGCTTCGCGCCCTGTTCGGCGTCGGCGATCTGTGGCAGTAGTTCGGCCTCGATGCGGACCAGGGCACCGGCCGACAACCTGCCTGCGGCGGCCTCGAGCACGAAGGAATCCAGCCGTCCACGAAGCTCCGCGGCCTTGTCGGCACAGCGCTGGCTCTCCGCATCGGCCGGTAGCAGTAGGTTGCCGTCGTCGTCCTCCTCGATATCGAGAACCAGGGTGTGGAACTGCCAGTCTTCGATCTCTTGCAGGACCGCGGCGACCACAACCTTGTCCGTCCAGTCTTCGCGGCGGCTCACATGCGCATGTGCCTTGCAGGTGTAGGCGTTGTGCCTGCTGGCCATGGTCGACCCACACCGGCCACATTCGTAGATTCCCGAACCGAGATGACGGGGTGCCGCTCCGCGGTGTGTCAGCCGGGATGGATCACCGAGCAGAGCCAGCAGCCGGAAGTGCTCGGACTCGGACAGAATCGCAGGCCATGTCCCGCCAGGTCCGATATCTCGCCGGCGATGCACCTTGCGACCGGCATAGACCGGGTTCATAGCAGAGAACCGGATGAGCTTGGGATACCAGGGATTACCGTTCGGATGCAAGCGCCCGGCCGAATTCCACTGTCGGCACAGCGAATAGATGGACTTACCCGCTAGTAGGTGATCGGCGAGTTCCCGCACCATCGGCCCATAGGTTTCGTCGATGACCCAGTGGAATTGTTTTGCGCCACCGGTGAATTCGCGACGGTAGCCCCATGGGAGTTTCGAGTTCACGCCGCCCGACTCGGCTGTTCGTCTCTTCTCGTCTCTGATCCGCTTGCTCAGCCGGTCCGACTCTGCCTCATCCTGGACGGCCGTAAATCCGAGTGTCTGCCGGTCGGTGGGGTCGCTCATGTCGTAGACGCGGCCGGAGATGCACAGCAGGACCCCCAGCACCGTGCAGAGCTGCCGCAGTTCCACCCAATCTTCGAGTTTCCGGCCGGAACGTGATCTTTCCCACAAGACCAGTACGTCACCGGCCCGCAGTTCGGCGAGTAGCTGCCGGTAGCCGGGCCGATCCTTCACCGCATAGCGCGACGCGCTGAGATCGTTGTCGGTGATGACCGGCCCCGGCGTCCACCCGTTGGCGCTGATGACCCGCTCGGCGTCCTGGATCTGTCCCGAGACCGATTTCACCCGGCCGGATGGGTCCTTGCTCACGCGGGCGTAGACAACGGCTCTGCGGGCCGTCTGGACCTGGCGTAGGTCACCCTGGCGAACAGCTGTGCTGGCCATAATCCTATTTTCCTCCTGGTCAGCCGCCATTTCTGCCTAATCACACGGAATTGTGTAACGCCGTTCGGAAGCGTTGCTGGGGACAGCGCCAGGATCACCCGCCCATCGGGCCATTTCTCGCCGGTATTGGCCACGGCCGCCCGTACCCGGTCGCGCGATTCCTGTAGCGAGGTATCCGGCAGGCCGACTAGGTGCACCGACGGCAGCCCCTGCCCGATATCGGCCTCGATCTCCACGACCTGTCCGTCGATCCCGCGGACGGCGATCGAGCAGGCCCGGCCGAGCGGCATCAGAACACCGCCTCGAGGTGCTCGATCACGGGTTGCGCCGTCCGCGACAGCAGGACCGAGACCACATCGAACCGGATGCGCTGCCACGGCCCGTCCTGTTCCGTGAGCCAGAGCAACGCCAGCCGGCGGATCCGCCGCTGTTTCTCGTAGGTGACGGCTTCGGCCGGTATCCCGTATCCGAGACCCGACCTCGTTTTCACCTCCACGAATGCGGTGACGCCCGCATCGCGGACGATCAGGTCCAGTTCGCCGTACCGGCAGCGCCAGTTGCGGCAGATGATGTCCATTCCGGCGGCCTGCAGATACTGCGCCGCCAGTTCCTCCCCTTGCGCGCCGAGCGCCGTGTTGTGTGCCACCCGGTCAGCTTCGGCGGCTGTCCGCCGCGGTGCGAACCGGCGACCTGGGAAGACAACGAACCTGTGGACAACGCGATCCTGTGGACAAGTATCGGCACGCGCAGGTTGGAAGTCCCTGACCGCGCGCTCCGGCCGACCACCTCCACTATCCAGAATCCCGGCAGCAGCCGGCGGATTTCCCGGGCACGGCCGTGATGACTCACGCCGGAGGTCTCCGCGTACCGCCGCATCAGCGCAGGTACCGAGCCGGGCATGGCGTCACGCCCGCCGCCGGGCGGGGCCGGCAGATGGGCAACGTCAGGCAGTCGTCCCGGGTACCGGGTGCGCGCCGGGAGTGATCGCCCGACCCCGGTCGCCGGAGTGCGCACCCCTCCGGCACCGGACGGGATCAACCGTCCCGGCGCCGGATCACTCCGGAAGCCGCAGGTCCGGCTTCTCCAGCTCTTCGATGTTGACGTCCTTGAAGGTGATCACCCGGACGTGTTTGACGAACCGTGCCGGCCGGTACATATCCCAGACCCAGGCATCGCTCATCCGGACTTCGAAGTACACCTCACCGTCGGCGTTCTGCGGCCGCAGTTCCACGGAGTTGGCCAGATAGAAACGGCGCTCGGTTTCCACCACGTACGAGAACTGACCGACGATGTCCTTGTACTCCCGGTACAGCGAGAGCTCCATCTCGGTTTCGTATTTCTCGAGGTCCTCGGCACTCATCGGGTGGAACGTCCTCCTTCTCGCCGCCATGCGTGTGTTGTCATCATCGCTCATGCTGCCTGCGCATGTCACCGTGGGCCGGTCGACCGCCCCTCGGCGAGGGGGCGTAACCGGCCGCGGCCCCCCCCCCGCCGGGGGGGGGGGCACCGGGGGGGGGGGGGGCCCCCCCCCCCCCCGCGGGGCGGCCGCCGCAAAT
>NZ_JARWNW010000098.1 GCF_029868325.1 Nocardia carnea | reverse complement strand
TACGTAAAACAAAACCGCCCCCCCGGGCCGTCTGTGGGGGGGAAAAACGGGCGGCCAACCAAACCCGGGCCGGCGCCGCCCCAAAACCCGGGGCGGGGCCCCGCAGCGAGCGAACTCGGCTATCTCTGGTCGCCTCGACTATCTCCGGCGGCCGGGGTACCGCCGGCCGGTCGAGTACCGGTGGCTGCTCGAGCATCGCCGGGTACCCGGATATCCGCGGTTGCTAGAGGCCTCCGGTAGACAGCAGGCCACCGTCGACGCGCACGGTTTCGCCGGTGATCCACTGCGCCTGCTCCGAGGCCAGGAACGCGATCAGCCGGGCCACATCCTCCGGCGAACCGAGCCGCTTCATCGGATAGACCTGCGCCGCGGCCTCCTCGTCGGCCGAGTACAGCGCATCCGCGAAACTGGTTTTCACCACCCCGGGCGCGACCGCGTTGACCCGGATCTTCGGGCCGAGCTGCCAGGCGAGTTCGTCGGTGAGCCGGATCAGCGCCGCCTTGGAGGCGCCGTAGGCGGCGATCACCCCGGTGGAGCGCAGGCCGGCGACGCTGGCCACGTTCACCACCGCGCCGCCGTGTTCGCCCATCCACGCCTTGTACGCCTCCTGGATATAGCCCAGGGCGGCGACGACGTTCACATCGAAGATCTTGCGGACCGCGTCGAGATCTGCCTCCATCAGGGAGCCGTACACCGGATTGATGCCGGTGTTGTTGATCAGGATGTCCAGCGACCCGAATTCGGTGACCGCCCGCTGGACCGCGGCCGCGCGTGCCTCCGCGTCGCCGGAGTTACCGGCCAGTGCGATGACCTCGCCCTGATGCCCCAATCCGCGCAGTTCGGCGGCCGCCTTGTCCAGCGGTTCAGGTTTGCGCGCGGTGATCAGCACGTTTGCGCCCCGGCTCAGCAGCTCCGCGGCCACCGCGAAACCGATACCCCGGCTGGCTCCGGAGACCAGCGCGCTCTTACCCAACAGATCGGTGCTCATAGCCGGGCACGTTACCGTGTCCGAGACGGTTGCCGGTCGGCAGCGGCGGTGCCGTGGGCCGTAGCGGGCGGGGTCACCGCGCGGGCAGGTAAAATCGGTGGTTCCGTGTCCGGATACGGCCGATCATGGGTGGAAAGTTCCGCCCGAACCCGCCGGACCATCGCCCCCGACCTGCTGCCGAGGAGATATCTGTGATCACCGCGACCGACCTCGAGGTCCGGGCCGGCGTCCGTACCCTGCTGTCCGCGCCCGGACCGGCGTTGCGGGTGCAGGCCGGCGACCGGATCGGCCTGGTCGGCCGTAACGGCGCCGGTAAGACCACCACCCTGCGCATCCTGGCCGGGGAAGGTGAACCGTACGCCGGCACGATCATGCGGTCGAGCGATATCGGCTACCTGCCGCAGGATCCGCGCGAAGGCAATCTCGATGTGCTGGCGCGCGACCGGGTGCTGTCGGCGCGCGGCCTGGACGCGCTGATCCGGGATATGGAGAAGGCGCGCGGCCTGGACGCGCTGATCCGGGATATGGAGAAACAGCAGGCGCTCATGGCCGAACTGGCCGATGACACCGAACGTGAGCGGGCCGTCCGCAAGTACGGGCGGCTCGAGGATCGTTTCTCCGCGCTCGGCGGCTACGTCGCGGAAAGCGAATCGGCCCGGATCTGCCACAGCCTGGGGTTGCCGGACCGCGTGCTGGGTCAACCGTTGCGGACGCTGTCGGGCGGTCAGCGGCGGCGAATCGAGCTGGCCCGCATTCTGTTCGCGGCCTCCGACGGCAGCGGCGGACGGTCCGACACCATGCTGTTGCTCGACGAACCCACCAACCACCTGGACGCCGATTCCATCACCTGGTTGCGCGGGTTCCTGCAGAACCACGACGGCGGGCTCATCGTGATCAGCCACGATGTGGACCTGCTCGCCGATGTCGTGAACAAGGTGTGGTTCCTCGACGCCGTCCGCGGGGAAGCCGATGTGTACAACATGGGCTGGACCAAATACCTCGATGCCCGCGCCACCGACGAACAGCGGCGGCGACGGGAACGCGCCAACGCCGAGAAGAAGGCCTCGGCGCTGCGGACCCAGGCCGCCAAACTGGGTGCGAAGGCCACCAAAGCCGTTGCCGCCCAGAATATGGCCAAACGCGCCGATCGGCTGCTCGCCGAACTGGACGAGGTGCGCGTGGCGGACAAGGTCGCGCGGATCAAGTTCCCGGAGCCTGCGCCCTGCGGTAAGACCCCGTTGATGGCGGAGAACCTCACCAAGGTCTACGGGTCGCTGGAGATCTTCACCGGGGTGGACCTGGCGATCGACCGCGGCAGTCGCGTGGTGGTCCTGGGCCTCAACGGTGCCGGTAAAACCACCCTGCTGCGGCTGCTCGGCGGTACCGAGGAGCCGACCGGCGGCTCGCTGGTGCCCGGTCACGGGCTGAAGGTCGGGTACTTCGCGCAGGAGCACGACACCCTCGACGATGCGGCCAGCGTGTGGGAGAACATCCGGCACATGGCACCCGATGCGGGCGAACAGGAATTGCGCGGTCTGCTGGGCGCCTTCATGTTCAGCGGCCCGCAGCTCGATCAGCCCGCGGGAACGCTGTCCGGCGGTGAGAAAACCCGGCTGGCGCTGGCCGGTCTGGTCTCTTCGGCGGCGAATGTGCTGTTGCTCGACGAACCGACCAACAACCTGGACCCCATCTCCCGCGAACAGGTCCTCGACGCGCTGCGCACCTACGCCGGTGCGGTCGTCCTGGTCACCCACGACCCCGGCGCCGCCGAAGCCCTGAATCCGGAGCGCGTGATCCTGCTCCCGGACGGCACCGAGGACCACTGGTCGGCCGAGTACCTGGAATTGATTCAGCTCGCGTGAGTTTCATCACAAGAACTCATTGCCGGATGCTCGCCGAATGCTTAGCCTGAGAGTGACGCTGCTCGGCGACTCGGAGGAAGCCATGGGCGACAGGCCGGTACAGAGCAAGAGCACATTGGGTAAAGGCACCCGCGTCACGGGAAAGTCACGCGACCGCCTGCAGTCCCAGTTGAAGAAGCAATACGAAGCAGGGGCGAGCATCAGGTCGCTGGCACGCGCGACCGGGCGTTCCTACGGGTTCATCCACAATGTGCTGACGGAGTCGCATGTGCAGCTCCGCAGCCGTGGTGGCG
Organism: Nocardia carnea; assembly: GCF_029868325.1. GTDB lineage: Bacteria > Actinomycetota > Actinomycetes > Mycobacteriales > Mycobacteriaceae > Nocardia > Nocardia carnea_C. The sequence continues at coordinate 327 of NZ_JARWNW010000098.1, read as the reverse complement.
CGAACCGTCGTAAAGCCCGCTAACTGCACCGTATTCGCAGGCCCCCGCGCCCGGGGTAGAAAAGGGCGCGGGGGGGGCCCGGGGGGGGGGGGGTGGCGGGGTGGGGGTGTGGCGGTTTTCGGCCGGGACCCGCGCCTGATGCGTCGGGGGGGGCGCCGATTCCGGGTCGCGGCGCGATTCCAGTTCTTTGCGCAGGACCGGCACCACTGCGACCAGCACCGAGGCCGGGCGCGCCGCTAGCGCGGTGGCCGAGCCCCCGGCAGAAAAGCAGGAGGGCTGACCCATGCTGATGCCCCGCAAGGTCAAGTTCCGTAAGCAGCATCACCC
>NZ_JARWNW010000097.1 GCF_029868325.1 Nocardia carnea | reverse complement strand
CATCCACGCGACCTGATTCGCAATCGCCGAATGCGGCACCGCCACACCCTTCGGCCGACCCGTCGAACCCGAGGTGAAGATGACATAGGCAGTGTTCGACGGCCGAACCGGCGCAAGCCGATCCGCATCCGTCACCGGCGCAGCCGCGAAGCCACTGGTATCGAGAGTGTCCAGCGCCAGCACCGGCACACCCGCCAGCACACCCACACTGTCACCGGCGACAGCGCTGTCACCACCGACACCGGAGCTGCCCGCACCGGCTGCCGGGCCGACGCCGACAGCCTGCGCATCGGCTGTCGTGGACAGCAGGCACACCGGTGCCGCGGTATCGAGGATGTACCCGATCCGCTCAGCCGGATGCGACGGATCCAACGGCACATACGCACCACCAGCAGCGACCACCGCATACATGCCCACAACCAAGTCCAGCGACCGCGACGCCAACAACCCGACCAGCGACTCAGGACCGACACCTTGCGTGATCAGATACCGGGCCAAACGGTTCACGCGAGCGGAGAACTCGGCGTAGGTCAGTTCGGCGCCCGCGAACGACACCGCCGGTCGATCCGGGTGCGCGGCAACCGCCCGCTCGAACCCGTCCAGCAGCAACCGCTCGGGTACCGCGTGTTCGGTGGCGTTCCACTCCGTCAGGACGCGGCCGCGCTCGGCAGGGGCGAGGATTTCGAGATCCCCCACCGGCACCGCGGCATCCGCGACGATCTCACCCAGCAACCGGATGAACCGGTCGACGAAACCTTGCACTGTGGCGCGGTCGAACAAGGCCGTCGCATACGTGATGTAACCCGAAACGCCTTGGGGTGCACCGGTTTCGTCGTAGGCGTCACCGAGGATGAGATTCAGGTCGAACTGGGAGATCTCGGTATCGATATCGACACCGGAGACCGTCAGCCCGGGAAGTTCCAGACTGGTGCGGCCGAGGTTCTGGAAGGTGAATCCGATCTGGAACAGCGGATGCCGCGCCTGCGAACGTGCCGGATTCAGCACCTCCACCAGGCGTTCGAACGGCACGTCCGCGTTGGCGAATGCCGCGATATCCACCTGCCGCTGCCGTGCCAGGAGATCGGTGAAGGTTTCCTCGCGGTCGAAGCGGGTCCGGAATACCAAGGTGTTGACGAACATACCGATCAGATCGTCGAGCGCCTGGTCACCACGCCCGGCGACGGGTGTGCCGATGGTGATGTCGTCGACACCGGACAGTCGCGACAGCAGTACCGCGAACGCGGTATGCGCCACCATGAACAGGGTCGCGCCCTGCTGCTGCGCCAACTGCTGCAGACCGGTATGGATCTCGGCATCGATCTGGACCGGCACGCGTCCACCGGTGAACGACTGGACCGCCGGACGCGGCCGGTCCATCGGCAGATCCAGCTGCTCCGGGATCCCGGCGAGCGCCGACTCCCAGTACCCGAGCTGCTCGGCCGCCAGCGATTCCGGGTCGGATTCGTCGCCCAGCAGATCCCGTTGCCAGATACTGAAATCGGCGTACTGCACCGGCAGCGACGACCAGCCCGGCGCCTCCCCCGCGGACCGCGCCGCGTAGGCGGTCATCACATCGCGGGTCAGCGGTGCGATCGAGGAACCGTCTGTCGCGATATGGTGCACCACCAGCACCAGGACGAACTCGTCGGGGGTACCGGTCGCGCCGGCCACCTGCAGCAGCGCCACCCGCAACGGCACCTCGGCCGTCACATCGAAACCGGTCGCCGCCAATTCCGAAACGGCCGCAACGACCTCATCGGCGGCCACCGACCGCACCTCGAGCCCCGGGGCAGCCTGCCCCACCGGCAGCACCACCTGCACCGGGCCGGATCCGGTTACCGGGTACACCGTCCGCAGCACTTCGTGCCGCGCTACGAGATCCGTGACAGCCGCCCGCAGAGCGGGCACATCGAGCTCGCCGGACAAGCGGATCGCCAGCGGAATGTTGTACGCGGCCGACGCCCCGTCGAAGCGGTTGAGGAACCACATCCGCTGCTGCGCCAAGGACAGCGGGGCGGCAGCCACGATCTCGCCCGACAGCAGTTCCCGGCTCGGACGCGGCTGCGGCACGAGCGCCGGGCGGCCACCGGATCCGGTCTGTTCCTGGATCCGGGCGGCCAAGGCCGTGACGGTGGACGTTTCGAACAGCAGGCGGACCGCGACCGTGGTGTCCAGCGCCGCGCCGAGGCGTGCGGCCACCTGGGTCGCGATCAGCGAGTTACCGCCGAGGGCGAAGAAATCGTCATCCGCGCCCACGCGTTCCACATGCAGTACATCGGCGAAGACGCCGGCGACGATCTCCTCGATCGGGGTCGACGGGGCACGGAATTCCCGCGTCTCGAAGGTCGGTTCCGGCAGCGCCTTGCGGTCCAGCTTGCCGGAGGTATTGAGCGGGAACGCGTCGAGTTCGACGACAGCCGCGGGAACCATATAGGCCGGCAGGACCTCGCGTACCACGTCCAGCAGGGTGGCCGATTCGATCTGCTGCCCTGGTGCGGGGACGATATACGCCGCCAGCTGCTCACCGAGCTGCGAGGCGGCGACGGTCACCACCACCTGGCTGACCTGCGGCTGTGCGAGGAACGCGGATTCGATCTCGCCGAGTTCGATGCGCTGACCGCGGAACTTCACCTGGAAATCGGTGCGGCCCAGGTACTCCAGGGCGGGCTCACCGTCGATCCGCTGCCACCGCACCAGGTCGCCCGTGCGGTACATCCGCCGGCCGGTGTCGAACGGGCTCGCCACGAATCGATCCGAACTCAGGTCCGGGCGGGTCACGTATCCACGGGCGAGCTGGTCACCGGCCAGATACAGTTCGCCGGTGACCCCCTCGGGCACCGGCCGCAACCGCGAATCCAGCACGTACACCTGCGAGTTCCACTCCGGCACACCGATCGGCACACTGCCGGTCTCGGCGCCGGTGGCCTGCCAGTAGGTGATCGAGACCGCGGCCTCGGTCGGGCCGTAGAGGTTGTGCACGGTGGCGTCGGAGACGGCGTGCATCGCGGTGACGGTTTCCGGCGGCAACGCCTCCCCCACCGCGAAAAGATGCCGCAAGCTCGGGATCGACCCCGGCGCGGTATGCGCGGCGAACACCGCCAGCATCGACGGCACGAAATCGGTGATCGTGACCTGTTGCTCGGCGATGACCTGCGCCAGATACTCGGGGTCGCGGTGCCCGTCCGGGGTCGCGACCACCAGATGCGCGCCCGCGGCCAACGGGAGGAAGTAACCCCACAGCGAGACATCGAACGTGGTCGCGGTCTTCTGCAGATATACGTCCGCGGGACCCATCGGGTACTGCGACAGCATCCACGCGACCTGGTTGGCGATCGCCGAATGCGGTACCGCCACTCCCTTCGGCCGGCCCGTCGACCCCGATGTGAAGAGCACATACGCGGTATTCGACGGACGCATCGGCGCATGCCGGTCCGCATCGGTGACCGGCGCGGCGGCGAAACCGCTGGTATCGAGAGTGTCCAAGGCGAGCACCGGTACACCGGCGATCTCGTCCGTACCGGCGCCACCGGCCGTGCCCGCGTCGCCGCGGACGGCTCGCGCATCGGCAGTGGTCGACAGCAGGCAGACCGGTTGCGCGGTATCGAGGATGTAGCCGATCCGTTCGGCCGGATGCGCGGGATCCAGCGGCACGTAGGCACCGCCGGCGGCCACCACGGCGTACATGCCGACCACCAGGTCCAGCGACCGCGATACCAGCAACCCGACGAGGGATTCCGCACCGACGCCCTGCGCAATGAGCAACCGCGCCAACCGGTTCACCCGGCCGGAGAACTCGCTGTAGGTCAGGCTCGTCCCCTCGTACGTCACCGCCACCCGATCCGGGAAAGCGGCGGCCGCGCGCTCGAAGCCTTCCAGCAGCAGCCGCGGAGTGAAGGGGTATCCGGTGGCGTTCCACTGCTCGAGCACCCGTGTGCGTTCGGCCGTGGCGAGAATCTCGAGGTCACCGACCGGCACGGCCGGATCCGCGACGATACCGCGCAGCAGCCGGGTCAGCCGGTCGGCGAATCCCTCGACCGTGGCGTGATCGAACAGTGCGGTGGCGTAGTTCAGATACCCGTCCAACCCCAGGGGTTCGCCGGTTTCGTCATAGGAATCGCCGACGATGAGGTTCAGGTCGAACTGCGACATCTCGGTATCGAAGTCCACGGCCGATACCGTCAGCCCCGGCAGGGTCAGACCGGCCGGGCCCATGTTCTGGAAGGTGAGCCCCACCTGGAACAGCGGATGCCGCGCGGTCGAGCGAACCGGGTTCAGCACCTCCACCAGACGCTCGAACGGCACATCCGCATGCGCGTAGGCGGCGATATCGATTTCACGCTGCCGGGCCAGCAGTTCGGTGAACGCTTCGCCGCGATCGAGCTGGGTACGGAACACCAGCGTGTTCACGAACATACCGATCAGATCGTCCAGGGCTTGTTCACCGCGGCCGGCGATCGGCGTACCGATGGTGATGTCGTCGGCGCCGGACAGCCGCGACAGCAGGACCGCCAGCGCGGAATGCACAACCATGAACAATGTGGCGCCCTGCTCCTGCGCCACCCGCAGCAGACCGGCATGGAGTTCGGGATCCAGGCGTATCTCCACCCGGCCACCGGCGAACGACTGCGCCGCCGGCCGCGGCCGGTCCATCGGCAGATCCAGCTGGTCCGGGATCCCGGCCAGCGCCGACTCCCAGTACCCGAGCTGCTTCGCCGCCAGCGATTCCGGGTCGGATTCGTCGCCGAGCAGCGTCCGCTGCCAGATGCTGTAGTCGGCGTACTGCACCGGCAACGGCGCCCAGCCGGGCGCCTCCCCGGCGGCGCGCGCCGCGTAGGCGATCATCAGATCCCGTGTCAGCGGCCCCACCGAGGAACCGTCACTGGCGATATGGTGCACCACCATCGCCAAGACGAACTCCCCGTGCACGACACCTGTTTCGGTGCCGGCTGGATCGGCCGGTCCGTCCACCCGGAACAACGCCACCCGCAGCGGCACCTCGGCCGTCACATCGAAACCGGTCGAGGCCAGCTCCGATACCGCGCCGATGACCTCGGCGGCCGGTACCGACCGCACCTGCAGACCCGGCCCGGCGTCACCGGCCGGTAGCACCACCTGCACCGGCCCGGATTCGGTCTCCGGGTACACCGTGCGCAGCACCTCGTGCCGGCGCACCAGATCGCCGACCGCCGCGCGCAGCGCAGCCACATCCAGCTCACCGGTCAACCGGATCGCCATCGGCAGGTTGTACGCCACCGACTGCTGATCGAAACGGTTGAGGAACCACATCCGCTGCTGCGCCGACGACAACGGCGCCGATGCCACGACCTCGCCCGAGGGCAACGTCGTGCTCGACCGCTGCTGCGGGACCAATGCGGTGCGTCCGCCGGACCCGGCCTGTTCCTCGATACGGGCGGCCAGCGAGGTCACCGTCGAGGCCTCGAACAGCAGCCGGACCGGGACCTGCGCGTCCAGCGCCTGCCCGGCCCGGGCGGCGACCTGGGTCGCGATCAGCGAGTTACCGCCCAGCGCGAAGAAGTCGTCATCCGCGCCGATACGGTCGACACCGAGGACATCGGCGAACACACCCGCCACGATCTCCTCGATCGGAGTCGACGGCGCCCGGAACTCCCGCGTCTCGAACTCGGGTTCCGGCAACGCCTTACGATCCAGCTTGCCGGACGTATTCAACGGGAACGCATCGAGTACGACCACCGCAGCCGGAACCATGTAGGTCGGCAACACCTCACGCACAGCATCCAGCAGGATCGTCTGCACGATCTCCTGCCCCGGGGCCGGCACAACATACGCAACCAACTGCTCACCCAACTGGGAAGCGGAAACCGTCACCGCGGCCTGACTGACCTGCGGCTGGGCCAGGAACGCCGACTCGATCTCACCGAGCTCGATGCGCTGACCACGGAACTTCACCTGGAAATCCGTGCGACCCAGGTACTCCAGCACCGGTTCACCCTCGACGCGCTGCCAGCGCACCAAGTCACCCGTGCGATACATCCGCGCACCCGAGTCGAATGGACTCGCCACGAAACGATCAGAACTCAGATCCGGACGCGTCACATAGCCGCGAGCCAGCTGATCACCGGCCAGATACAACTCACCCGTCACACCCTCGGGTACCGGCCGCAACCGCGAATCGAGCACATACACG
>NZ_JARWNW010000096.1 GCF_029868325.1 Nocardia carnea | reverse complement strand
CCCCCCCGGGGGGGCTGGGGGGGGCCGCCCCCCGCGGGCGTGGTGATCTGCGCAACGCGGCTTCGCGGGGACAGTGGGGTGGAGGGGCGGAGCACGGGCCTGAGCACGGGTTCGCCGAGATGCACGGCGGATCGCGGTGCGGGTCGAGGTGTCGGCATGTTTATGCGCAGGGCCCGAACCGTCGCAGAGATACCGCTTAGTCTGGATGGCATGACCAACCCGAACGATCCCTGGGCAAGGCGGCCGGACGACGATCCGACCCAGCGCCTGGGTCAGCCGGGAGAATCGGCGACCGAGAAAATGCCCATGGCCGACGGCCCGGGCTTCGTGGAGCCGACCACGGCCTACCCGGGTACCGATCCCTACGGCGGTTGGGGTCAGGGGCCCAACCCGACCCGGGAAATGCCGACCTATGACAGCTACGCCTACGGCAACCCGCAATGGGGCGCTGGTGGCCCGGGCCCGCAGGATCCGTACGGGCAGCCCGGTGGCCCCCTACCCGGGCAGGAACCGCCGCGGCCGCCGTCGAACAAAACCGGTATCTGGCTGGGCGTCGGACTGGCCGCGATCGTGCTGATCGGCTTGGCCGGTGTCGGTGCCGGGATGCTGTTCAGCGGTGACGATTCACAATCCACCGCCGGCGGCGACACGACAACCAGCCGGACGCTCGGCAGGCAGGTTCCGCCGCTGCCCGAGGAATCGTTCCCCGAGCTACCGCCGCTGCCGGGCGACCCGGGTGTGCCCGATTCGGGGGATCCGAACGACCCGGACGCCGGCGGCACCACCATGGGCACGATCAGCTCCAACAGTGGTGGCACACTGACCCTGAGCACTCTCACCGGCACCGAGGTCACGGTGCATACGACCGAGGCCACCCAGGTGATATCGCTGGCGGGCGCCACGGTCGATGCGCTGCCCGCCGGGGATCTGGTGATCGTGCAGGGGCAGCAGAGCCCGGACGGATCCATTCAGGCCGAGGTGATCATCAGCACCGCCCTCGACGGGGGCGGCCGATGAGAAAACCGCGGCGCGCAGTGTGGGTGCCCGGCATTACGCCGGGCGGGTGGATAGGCTAGGCGACGATGACGGCAATGTGGTTCGGGCTGGCGGCAATCACCCTCGCGGGTGCGATCGTGCTGCTCTATTTCGACCGGCGCCAGCGGCAGCGGACCGGTCACGCGCGGCAGGTGTGGGCGAAAGCCCAGGGATACACCTATGTGTCGGTGGAACCGGCGCTCGCCTCGACCTGGCGGCGCGGTGCGCTGGCCAAGCTCGGGTACCTGACGGCGGTCGATGTGGTGACCGGTATCCGCAAGGGCGAGAAATTCGTGCTGCTGGATCTGGAGGACTCGGCGACACTGGTCGCGGTGCGCCGGCAGATCGGCTCGGATATCGACGTCGATATGCGGGTGAAGACGATGAATCCGCCCAAGGACGCCGATCTGGAACTGCTCGGTGCCATCGGTGACCGGGTGGTGTTCGCGACCAACCCGGAGATCGCCCGGCACGCGGTGGATCAGCGGATGGTCGCGTTCATCGAATCGCTGTCCGATACGGTGCAGATGCTGTGGAGCGAGGGCAATTGGACCCTCGGCATGCTCCCCGTCGGCACCTCCCCGAAGGACTGGGAGACCGGTATCGACGCCGTCCTGCGGCTGTCCGGTCTGCTGCACGTGCTACCGCCGGTCAACGAGAACCGCAACGACGAGCAGGATCCCCGCCCCGCACATCCCCGGGCCCGCATCCGTTCGGCGGAGTACGACGACGATGCTCCGGGCGGCCCGGACGACGAGTACGACGATTACGACGAGTACCCCGACGACGACTACGGTCACCCGGGGCCCAACGTCCGCTACCGCCGCGACACTCCGGAAGAAGCCGGCGACCAGGACGACCGGGGCATTCCCGGTGACGAGGTACCGCCGCGCCGGCCGAGCCTGGCCGTGGTGCCGGACGCCCGGCCCGCGAATCGCCCCCCGCGCCCCGAACCGGCCGGTGCGCGGTCCGGCGGAGCCGAGGAACCGGATCGGCCCGCCCCCGGCCGCCGTGATTCCGTCGCCGACGACGAGCACGCCCCCCGGTTGCCAGGCGGGCCCTTCCACCCTGGTTTCCGGCCGTACCAGGGTCCGGTGCCGCAGTAGCTCCGCGATGACTCGCGACCTGCGGTAACCGCCGTGGCGGCGCCCCCGTATCCTGCTCGGAAGGCGCCGAGCAGGCGCCGCGACCGTACTCGCCGCGACTCGCCTCCACGGGCGGAAGGACACCGATGATCGACCAGGCAACGACCGACCGGGATGTCTTGGCCGGGCTGGTGCGCGATTTAGCCGTCGTGCACGGCAAGGTGACATTGTCCTCCGGAAAAGAGGCCGACTACTACGTCGACCTGCGGCGGGCGACCCTGCACCACCGCGCCGGTCCGCTGATCGGCAAACTGCTGCGGGAACTGGTCGCGGACTGGGAATTCGACGCGATCGGCGGGCTCACCATGGGCGCCGATCCGGTCGCGCTCGCGGTGATGCACGCACCGGGCCGGCCCATCGACGCGTTCGTGGTGCGCAAGGCCGCGAAAACCCACGGGATGCAACGGCAGGTCGAGGGCCCGGATGTGGTCGGCAAACGGGTACTGGTCGTGGAGGACACCACGACCACCGGGAATTCCCCGCTGACCGCCGTGCGCGCGTTGCGCGAGGTGGGTGCGACGGTGGTCGGGGTGGCCACCGTGGTCGACCGAGAAACCGGCGCGGATCGCGTGATCGCCGACGAAGGGCTGCCCTATCGCTCCATACTCGGTCTGAAGGATCTGGCACTGGGCTGAACCGACGGGCTGTTCGACGTCGTATCCGGCTCCGTTAGCCTGGGAATCCGTCAGAACAGTGAGTGAAGGGTCGTGAGCGTCGTGGTGAGCATTGCGGGCAAAAAGGGGCACGACAACGTCGCGATGCTCGGAATCGGTGCCTACCGGCCGCAGCGCGTGGTCAGCAACGACGAGGTGTGCCAGGTACTGGACTCCTCGGATGAGTGGATTTTCGAGCGCAGCGGTATCCGCAACCGGCGCTGGATCAGCGGCGACGAATCGCTGCGGTCGATCTCGGTGGCCGCCGGTGGACGGGCGCTGCGCAACAGCGGAGTAGACCCCTCGCGGATCGGCGCGCTGATCCTGGCCACGTCCAGCTGGCCGATGCTGACCCCGCACGGCGCCCCGATCGTCGCCAGTGATCTGGGGATGAACGGTATTCCCGCCTTCGATCTCACCTCCGGCTGCGGTGGCTTCGGCTACGGGCTGGGTGTGGCCGCGGATATGATCCGCGCCGGTTCCGCCGAATACGTCCTGCTCATCGGCGCCGAGACGATGACCATCGGGATCGACCCCACCGACCGGGGGACGGCGTTCATCTTCGGCGACGGCGCGGGCGCGGTGGTGATCGGGCCGAGCGAGGAGAACGGGATCTCGCCGACGGTCTGGGGCAGCGACGGCGAGAACGCCGATGCCATCAAACAGGACGTCAACTTCATCGATTACATGCAGCGGGCGCAGGACCTGCAGGGCACCGATCCCGAAGTGGAGCCGGTCGGCCGGATGGCGTTGCGGATGGAGGGGCCCCGCGTTTTCCGCTGGGCGGCCGTTACCCTGCCGCGTGCGTTGTCCACGGCGCTGGATATGGCCGGGGTGTCGAAGGAAGATATCGAGGTCTTCATCCCGCATCAGGCCAATGCCCGGATCAACGAGCTGATGAAGAAGAATCTCGGCTTGGCCGACGATATTCCGATGGCGGGCGATATCGAGAACACCGGAAACACGTCCGCGGCCTCGATTCCGCTGGCCATGGAGGAGATGCTCGCGACCGGTAAAGCCAAGGGCGGGCAGCTCGCGCTGCTGCTCGGTTTCGGCGCGGGGCTCAGCTATGCGGGCCAGGTCGTCACCCTGCCGCCTGCGCCCGCCGAGGCGAGCCTGTAGTGATGCGGCCCTTCCGCGCGGGGTATCTGGTCGCGACAGCGGTCACCGTGGCGGGTGCGCTGACCGGGCGGCAATCGTTGCAGTGGGCGGCGAAACCGTTGATGATGCCGTTACTGGCGGCCGATATCGCCACCAGCACAGCGGATATCGCGCCGCCGGAACGCACCCTGCTGCTGGGGTCGCTCGGCGCCGCGACCGTCGGTGATGTGCTGCTCATCGAACCCGATGACGATCGCCGGTTGATCGCCGGTGCCTCGTCGTTCGCCGTGATGCAGAGTGGGTACGCGACGCTGTGGTGGCGCCGGGGCGCGCGTCCGCGGCCGAATACCGTCATTCCACGCGTACTGGCCTGGGCGGGGGCCGCGGGGATGTTGCGTGCCAAGGCTCCTGTGCTCGCCGCGCCGTTGAGCGCCTACGGTCTGACTCTGGGCAGCGCGGCGGTACTCGCTTCCGATGCGGCGCTGGCGCCGGGGTCGAAAAATATTGCCGGGCTCAATATTCCCGATGCCGATCCGCGCAGCCGGCTCGGCCTGGGCGCCCTGCTGTTCACGGTTTCCGACGGTCTCATCGTGGTGCGGCGGCTGTTCGCCCGCGGACAGCGATCGCGCCGGGTTATCGAGGGGATCATCCTGGCAACCTACGGCGGCGCCCAGTTCCTGCTCGCCGATCCCGAGGCGCACACTCGACGCTGATCCGGGGGCGCATGCTCGGTGCTGATCCGGGGGCGCACGGCTCGGTGGTGTTCTGGGGGCGCAGGTTCGATGGTGTTCCGGGGGCACACACTCCGTACTGAGCTGGAGGCGCACTCGCAGTAGTGGTCTCGAGGCGCGCTCGCGAGATGGAGGTCGAGGGGCAGCTGCGATACCGAGCCTCCGCCTGCGGTTTTCCGGTCGTGCGGTGTCGACCGGTGCGGTTACTATCCACGCATGAGTTACCCCACCCCGCCGCCCGGGTACGGATATCCCGGATACGGTCCGCCGCCGCCGGACCATCCGCAGACCACCACCGTGCTGGTCCTCGGGATCGTCAGTCTGTTCTGCGCGATCTGCGGTCCGTTCGCATGGGTGATGGGTAAGAAGGCGCTCAACGAGATCGACGCCTCCGGCGGCACCGTCGGTGGCCGCAGCAATGTGATGATCGGTTATGTCCTCGGCATCGTCACATCGGTGGTGCTGATCCTCTATCTGCTCGTGGTCGTCTTCTTCATCGTGCTGGCGATCATCGGGGCGGCTTCGGCCTGATATCCGCCGAGAGGTTCACCGAAGGCCGGGCCGGTGATCGTCACCAGGCGGTGGTGAGGTCGGCGTGCTGGCGGATCCAGGTGTGCATGGCGATACCCGCCGCAACACCCGCGTTGATACTGCGGGTGGACCCGAACTGGGCGATGGATACGGTGAGCACCGCGGCATCGCGGGCGCCGTCGCTCACCCCGGGGCCCTCCTGACCGAACAGCAGCATGCATCGCCGCGGCAGGCGCACGGTTTCCAGCGGCACCGAGCCCGGCACATTGTCCACGGCCACCACACTCAGGTCCTCGGAGGTGGTGAATTCCAGCAGCGCTTCGATATCGGGGTGGTGGACGATGTGCTGGTAGCGGTCGGTGACCATGGCGCCGCGCCGGTTCCAGCGGCGGCGGCCGACGATATGTACCGCGCCGGCGGCGAAGGCGTTGGCGGTGCGCACCACGGTGCCGATATTGGCGTCGTGCCCGAAATTCTCGATGGCGATATGGAAGGGGTGGCGGCGCCGGTCGATATCGGCGACGATCGCCTCCCGGGTCCAGTATCGGTACGCGTCGACCACATTGCGTCGATCGCCTTCCGCGAGCAGCACCGGATCGAGCCGGTCGTCCTCCGGCGGCGGGCCGGTGTGTTCCTCGGCCCACGGGCCGGCGCCGTGCGGGTGCTCGCCCCATTCCGTGGGGCCGGGTTCGTTTTCGAGGGGTCCGGCTGCCGTATCGTCGTCGCGCCGTGCGTCCGGATCCGGGGCCGGTGCGACCGCCGCGGTGGCCTCGGTCGGGCGATGGTCGGGGTCCGGGCCGGCCGCCGGCGCTGCTTTCGTCACGGCACGATCGTAGTTCGGTGCGCGGGGCGGGCCGCTGTTCGGCCTGGTCCGATCGAAATTGCCTGTGCGGACTCGGTTTACTGCCGGGCCGCGTTCCGCCCGCCGGGGCACGCGCGGAAGCCGGCGGCTTTGTTAACCGGTCTTGACATAGCGTGCGGACATTGCTCCATGCTCTGTCCGGCGGCAATTCACCGCGGATCCGACGCAAACGCCGGTGAATCGAACGGTTCCGCCTCGACTCGGTAACAATTGAGCGGCGAGAATTCCGTTTTTCCTGGCAATATGGGTGCATGACCTCGCCCAGCGACGATCTCGACGTTCCCCGGCGCGCGTCCGGGCAACAGCGCAGGCCGCAGGGCAACCCCGCATCACTCTGGTCCGACCGGGCCGATATGGCCGAGGCCGCCATCGTGTCGCGGCATATCGAACCGGTGTGGTTGCTGCCCGGTACCGCCCTCGGTGTGGTGGGCTGGCCCTCCACCCGGCGGGAACGTTTCTTCCTGACCTGGCACTACTGGTGGCAGGCCCATCTCATCGACTGCGCGGTCGACGCGGCCAACCGGGCGCCGACCATCGAACGGCGCAAACGGATCGGTGCTCTGGTCCGCTCGCACCGAATGCGCAATATCACCGGCTGGACCAATCGCTACTACGACGATATGGCCTGGCTCGCCATCGCCCTGGAACGCGCGGCCCGGGTGCAGGACAACGACGAAGCGCGCAGCGGCCTGGGGCCGCTGGAACAGAAATTGTTCGGTGCCTGGGACCCGGCGGTGGGCGGCGGTATCCCGTGGCGGGCCGGGGACGATTTCTTCAATACCCCCGCAAACGGCCCGGCCGGTATCGCGCTGTCCCGGCTGGGCCGCTACGAGCGGGCCGCCGAAATGGCCGACTGGATCGATAGCACGCTGCGCGATCCGGAGACCGGCCTGATCTTCGACGGTATCCATCTCCCGTCCGGCACGCTCGAGAAAACGATCTACACCTACTGTCAGGGCGTCGTGCTCGGGTTGGAGACCGAGCTCGCGGTACATACCGGTGATCCGGTCCACCTCGACCGCGTGCACCGGCTCCTCGACGCCGTCGAGGTCAACCTCACCACCGACGGGGTGATCCGGGGTGGTTCCGGCGGTGACGGCGGGTTGTTCAACGGCATCCTCGTGCGCTATCTCGCCCTGGTCGCGCTGATGCTGCCCGGTTCCGAACACGAACAACTCGCCGATCGGCGCATTGCCGCCCGGATCGTCGAGCAGTCCGCGGCGGCGGCCTGGGCGAACCGGCTCGATGTGGAGGGCGAACCGCTGTTCGGGCACGACTGGACCCGGTCGGCTCAGTTGCCGGGCGGTACCGCGGGCGCCGGCGGCGTCAACTCGAACGGCGCGGTGACTTCCTCGCGGGTCCCCGAGCGTGACCTATCGGTACAGCTCTCGGGTTGGATGCTCATGGAGGCTGCTCATCTGGTCACCGCGGCGGGGCTGTAGCTCCCACCGGTGGGCACCGGTGCCGTACGAGCGCGGCTTCGGGCTGCATTCCCCGCCGCCCAGGGTGGGCAGGGGCGTGGTGTCGGCGGTGGCCGAATCGACTTCGAAATCCTCGACGGGCTGCGCCATTTCGTGACGGTACTGCCGGATGCCGATTATCGTGCCCACGACCAGGAACACCAGCAGCGAACCGGTCACGATGGGCATGAGCCAGGAGAACTGCAGAATGAAATTGCCGGCGTAGTAACCCATCAACAGCAGGACGGGTGCCCAGATGATCGCGCCGATGGTACTGGCGATGGTGTAGCGGCGATGGTCCATACCCGCGGCGCCCGCCACCATCGGGCACAGCGTGCGCACCCACGGGATCCAGCGGGCGACGAGCACCGCGAAGAATCCGTGCCGGTGCAGCAGGTCCGTCACTCTGGTCAGGTTCTCGGTATTGATATAGCGCCCGTTCTTACGGGCGACGAGTTTGTGCCCGGTCCGGCGTCCGACGACATAACCGACCTGGTTACCGGCGATCGCGGCGAGCATCGCGCCCACCGAGAGCAGCCATACCTGGCTTTCCCCGCTCGCATGTGAGGCCATCACTATTCCGGCGGTCAGCAGCATCGAATCACCGGGCAGGAAGAGCCCGAGAATGAACGCGCATTCCAGGAAGACGAAGGTCAGCACTACCGTCCAGACCAGCGCCGGACCGGCGGAAAGCAAAGGATCGAAACTGCCCATCGCGTAGGGCTCGGCCGAGACGGACACCACTTACCGGACGGGGGTCTCGTTCGTGCCGGCCGTCGCGTGGTTCGGCACAACCGGCAGGGGCATGGTGCTGGTGACCGGGCTCGCCGGGGCCACGGCCGGAAGTTCGGCGGTGGAGACCAGGGCGTGGTCGGCGACCGTCGCGACCTCGGCCTTGCGGTTGCGCAGCTTCTTGGCCACCGCGCTGATACCCGGCAGGATCGATACGAACACGATGAGCAGGAAGATGCCCTCGACGTGATCGCGGATGAAGGCCACATTGCCGAGGAAATAACCGAGTACGGTCACTCCGCCGCCCCAGGCGACGGCGCCGACGATATCGAAGGCGACATAGCGCCGGTAGCTCATCTTCGACACCCCGGCGAGTACGGGCATGAAGGTCCGCACGATCGGGACGAATCGGGCGAGGATGATCGTTTTGGGGCCGTGTTTCTCGAAGAATTCGTGCGTTTCGGTCACATAGCTCTTCTTGAAGAAGCGGGTGTCCTCTTTGTTGAACAGCGCCGGGCCGATCGCGCGGCCGATCCAGTAACCACATTGATCGCCGGCGAAGGCGATGACCGTGACCGCGGGAAGCAGGACCCAGAGCGACACCGGAGGGTTCTCCTGCGCCGCCAGCAGACCGCCGGTGAACAGCAGCGAATCGCCGGGCAGCAGCGGGAACAGCAGGCCCGTTTCGATGAAGACGATTACCAGGATCGCCGGTAGCACCGCGTTCTTCAGCCAGGTTTCGGTCAACAGGTGCATCGGGTCGAGCAGTTCGGTCAGAGCCAGATTGCTCGTCACCGCGTCGGTAGCTGCCAGCGCAATCACCCGGCCCACAGTACCGGTTGGCGCCGGGCCCGCAGGGTGCAGCGGCGCAAACAATCCCCTTATACCGGATGGAATCCGTCTGGCTTAGGGTATGTGCAGAAACAGACAATCCCGTCTGCCGCACTACACGGAGGTCTTCACAGTGCCGATCGCGACTCCGGAGGTCTACGCCGAAATGCTCGGTCAGGCCAAGGCGAACTCGTTTGCCTTCCCGGCCATCAACTGCACATCGTCGGAGACGATCAACGCGGCGATCAAGGGTTTCGCCGAGGCGGGCAGTGACGGGATCATCCAATTCTCCACCGGTGGCGCGGAATTCGGTTCCGGCCAGGGGGTGAAGGATATGGTCACCGGTGCTGTCGCGCTGGCCGAGTTCGCGCATGTGGTCGCCGAGAAGTACGGCGTCACCATCGCGCTGCACACCGATCACTGCCCCAAGGACAAGCTGGACGGTTTCGTCCGCCCGCTGCTGGCCATCTCTCAGGAGCGGGTGAACGCGGGTAAGAATCCGCTGTTCCAGTCGCATATGTGGGACGGTTCGGCGGTGCCGATCGACGAGAATCTGTCGATTGCCCAGGAGCTGCTGTCCGCCGCGACCGCCGCCAAGATCATCCTCGAGGTCGAGATCGGCGTCGTCGGCGGTGAAGAGGACGGTGTCGAGGCCGAGATCAACGAGAAGCTCTACACCTCGCCCGCCGATTTCGAGAAGACCATCGACGCGCTCGGCGCCGGTGACAAGGGCAAATACCTGCTCGCCGCCACCTTCGGCAACGTGCACGGCGTCTACAAACCCGGCAACGTGGTGCTCAAGCCCGAGGTGCTGGCCGAGGGGCAGAAGGTCGCCGCCGCCAAACTGGGCCTGGGCGCTGACGCGCAGCCCTTCGATTTCGTCTTCCACGGCGGTTCCGGCTCGCTGAAATCGGAGATCGACGATTCGCTGCGCTACGGCGTGGTGAAGATGAACGTCGACACCGATACCCAGTACGCCTTCACCCGCCCCGTCGCCGCGCATATGTTCAGCAACTACGACGGTGTGCTGAAGATCGACGGCGAGGTCGGCAACAAGAAGACCTACGATCCGCGTAGCTACCTGAAGAAGGCCGAGCTCTCGATGGCGGCCCGAGTGGTGCAGGCCTGCGAGGATCTGCACTCCGCGGGACGCTCGATCAGTGCCTGATCGCGCCGTCGCGCTCACTGCGAGATGACGCTTGATCTCTGCGTGCTGGGGCCCGTCCGATTATCGGTCGGCGGTGAGCCGGTGGCCATCGGCGGGCCCAAACCGCGAGCGCTGCTGGCCGCGCTCGCGGTGAACCGGCGTCGAGCCGTGGCCTCGGCAACCCTGGCCGATATGGTCTGGAACGAGGCTCCGCCCGACGCCTACGCCGCGAGCCTGCAGGTATTCGTCTCCAATATCCGCAAGGCATTGCGGAATTCGGGGGTGGACCCGGCCGCGGTATTGCGTACGGAATCGGCCGGGTACCGGCTCGAGATCGCCGACGACGCCTGCGATCTCGGCCGGTTCGAGGCGGCCAGAGATGCGGGTACCCGCGCCGCGGGCGCCGGCGATCACGCGTCGGCGTCGCGGTTGTTCACCACTGCACTGCGGGAGTGGAACGGCCGCGCTCTCTCGGATCTGGCCGGCCTGGCCTTCGCGGACAGTTTCGCCACCGCGCTGGAAGAGGAACGGCTGCTGGCGGTGTCGGCGCGTTTCGACGCGGAGATCGCCTGCGGCCGCGCCGCCGCGGTGATCGGTGAACTGGTCGCGCTGACCAATGAGCATCCGCTGCGCGAACCGCTGTGGGGGCAGCTCATCACCGCGCTCTACCTCTCCGAACGGCATGCCGACGCGCTCGAGGCCTGCCGGCGGGTGCGTTCGGTTCTGGCCGAGGAACTCGGGATCGACCCCGGGCCCGCCCTGGTCGAACTGGAGCGCCGGGTGCTGCGGCAGGAGCCGCTGAACACCGTGGAGTTCAAAACCGCCGAGCGGATGGCCGCGGCGATGACCGATACCGTCACCGAGGTGCCGCGCTCGGTGCGCAGCGGGCAGCTGCGGTTGCCCGACGGACGGCTGGTGCTGGTCGCACACGGCGGTTTCAAGATCGGCCGGATGACCGATAACGATCTGATCCTCGATGATCCCAAGGCCAGCCGCTATCACGCCCAGATCAAACTGGGCCGGGCCGGGCTGCTGATCGAAGACCTGGATTCGGCGAACGGGGTCTACGTCAACGACGAACCGATAGATACCGCGCTGCTCGCCGACGGCGACGCGATCCGCATCGGAACAACCGTCCTCGCCTTCCAAGCCGCACGCTGACACCCCGGTCACCGAGTCCACCACCACCACCACCGAGTGAGCCCGTCCGGCGCGCCTTCCCCCCTGCGGCCGACAATCGCGACTACTCCCACCTCTCCGGACGGTTCACCTTGCCTGGGGTGCGGCCCGCCCGGTTCTGGAGCGACGGAGCGGGGGAGCGAAGCGGAGGAGCGGAGGAGTGAAGAACCGGGCCCGATAGGGCCCCACCCCTCGAGACGCGGAGCGTCTCCAAAATTACAGCCCGCCCCTCCACGGATGGTCGCGCCCGATAAGCCCACCTGGAATCCGGAACCCTGGCGGCCGCCGCTGGGCCACGACGAGACCGTCGGCGCCGCCCGCAACCTCGGCGGGCCCGAACGCTGAGTCAGTCCGAGCGCCGGCGCCTAACCCAGCACGTCGTGGCGGACGATGGTCTGCTCGCGACCCGGTCCCACGCCGATGCACGAGATGCGTGCCCCGGAGAGTTCCTCGAGCCGGTGCACGTAGGCCTGCGCGTTGGCGGGGAGTTCGTCGAAGGTGCGGGCCTGGGAGATGTCCTCCCACCAGCCCGGCATTTCCTCGTAGATCGGTTTGGCGTGGTGGAAACCGGTCTGGGTGGTCGGCATCTGCTCGACCCGCTCCCCGTCCACCTCGTAGGCCACACAGATCGGGACCGTTTCCAGGCTGGACAGCACGTCGAGCTTGGTGAGGAAGTAGTCGGTGATGCCGTTGACCCGGGTGGCGTAGCGGGCGATCACCGCGTCGAACCAGCCACAGCGCCGGGCCCGGCCGGTGGTCACGCCCACCTCGCCGCCGGTTTTGGCCAGGTAGGCGCCCGATTCGTCGAACAGTTCGGTCGGGAACGGGCCGGAACCCACCCGGGTGGTGTAGCACTTGAGGATGCCCAGCACCGTGCCGATCTGGTTGGGGCCGATTCCCGCGCCTACCGCGGCCCCGCCGGCGGTCGGGTTGGAGGAGGTGACGTAGGGGTAGGTGCCGTGGTCGACGTCGAGCAGCGTGCCCTGCGAGCCCTCCAGCAGCACCGTCTCGCCCCGTTCGAGCGCGAGGTTGAGTTCCAGGCGGGTATCGCTGATCCGGTGCGCGAATTTCTCCGACTGCGCCAGCACCTCGTCCACCACCTGCTGTGGTTCGAGCGCGCGGCGGTTGTAGATCTTCACCAGCACCTGGTTCTTGAACTCGAGTGCCGCCTCCACCTTCTGGGTGAGGATCTTCTCGTCGAGCACATCGGCCACGCGGACCCCGACTCGCGCGACCTTGTCCTGGTAGCAGGGGCCGATCCCGCGTCCGGTGGTGCCGATCTTGTTGTTGCCGAGGAACCTCTCGGTGACCTTATCGATGGCCACGTGGTACGGCATGATCAGATGCGCGTCGGCGGAGAGCAGCAGGCCGGAGGTGTCGACATCGCGCTCCTCCAACCCCGCGAGTTCGTCCAGCAGCACACCGGGGTCGACCACGACACCGTTGCCGATGACGTTGCGGACGCCGGGGGTGAGGATTCCGGAGGGGATGAGGTGCAGTGCGAAGTTGTCCCCGTTGGGCAGCACTACGGTATGGCCGGCGTTGTTGCCGCCCTGGTACCGCACTACCCACTGCACGCGGCCGCCGAGTAGATCGGTGGCTTTGCCCTTGCCCTCGTCGCCCCACTGGGCGCCGATGAGGACGATTGCCGGCATGGTCGTGTCTCCTACGGGTCGACGCGCAACACGCACCTCGTGCTGCAGCTACCTGCCGTAACGGGGAGGAAGCCGGGAGCACAGTCTACTCGAGGCGCCGGGGGACTCCGGGAACGGCCGCTGTACCAGGCCCGTTGTGCGAGTCGGTGCGGCGCACCCTCTACACTCGTGGGTGACCGGTCCGAGGAGGGTGTTGGGCGTTTGAGTACCCATGTTCTCCGCTGTGCCGATGCTCCGGTGCCCATTGCGCTCGCCGCCCAGCCCACCAGCCAAACCGCGGCTGTTCCCGATACCGCGCTGATCGACGAGCTGTTGCCGGTGCTGGCGGCGGATAGTTTGCCGCGGCTGATCGTGCTCGGTGACGATGCCGCACTGGCGGCGGTCCTGACCCATCTGATGCGGACCGAGCGTCTGCATGTGGAGGTGGGGTATGTGCCGCCGGACCACACCTACGCGGCACGGGCCTATCAACTCGGCACCGGGAGCGCCGCGGCGCGCCGCGCGCTGGAGGGGACGGCCGAAGAGGTGCCGCTGATCCGTGACGACACCGGCACGGTGCTGGTGGGCCGGGCCAAGATCACCGGTGTGAACGGAACGCCGCTGACCGGTGAGGCCTACGTCGACGAAACGCGGCTGTTCTCCGGCGAGGTGCGGGCGATGTTCGTGACCCCGACCCTCGAGCTGCCCGGAGTCCGGGCCAGTGTGCCGCGCCGTTTCCGGCGCCGGCGCTGGACCGCGGGGCGCGCCGCTCAGCTCGGTACGCCCGCCGCCGTGATCAACCGCGACGGTGTGCAGAGCGACCGGACGGTGCCGCGGTCGAGTTTCTACCGCCACCACGAGCCCTGGTTACTGGTCCGATGAACCGCCCGGAGACCGGCGTCCCGATCGCGGCGCCGATCGGGTGTCTTCTCCGCTGCAGGCCGGCAGCGGTTCCGGCCTCTACCGCGGTGCAGCCGTGAGTGGCAATGTCACGGCGCTGCGCCGGGGTGCGATCCGGCCCAGCCCGGTCTTCCTGCTCGTGGTGTTGCTGGCGGTGGCCGGCGGTGCGCTCGCCTGGAACGCGGAACTGGATTCGGCCTGGGCGAAGGCCGGCGTTTTCGTCCTGGTCGTCTTCGGCTGGGTGGTGAGCTTGTGCCTGCACGAATTCGCCCACGCCTATCTCGCCTGGCGCGCCGGGGACCGTGAGGTCGAGTTGCGCGGGTATCTGACGCTGAACCCGCTCAAATACAGTCATCCGCTGCTGTCGATCGTGCTGCCGATGGTGTTCATCGCGCTCGGCGGGATCGGACTGCCGGGCGGAGCCGTGTACATCCACGCTCATCAGGTGCCGCCGCGAACTCAGCGGCTGATCAGCGCCGCGGGGCCGGCGGTGAACGCGCTGTGTGCGGTGGTGCTGCTGGTGATCGTGCGGCTTTTCGGCAGCGCGCAGGATAATCCGGCGTTCTGGTTCGGGCTGAGCTTTCTGGCGTTTCTCCAGGTGACGGCGACCCTGCTGAATCTGCTGCCGATACCCGGGCTCGACGGATACGGGATCGTGGAACCCTCGCTGAGCTATCAGACCCGGCGCGGCCTGGACCAGTTCAAACCGTTCGGCATGCTCATCCTGTTCGCCCTGTTGTTCACCCCAGCGATCAACCAGGTGTTCTTCGACGCCGTCTACGCCCTGTACGACTTTTCCGGGGTTTCGGAGCAGTGGTCGCGGTACGGCGGATATCTGACCCGGTTCTGGGCGTAGCCCGGATGAGCTGGGCCCGCCCGGCGCGGCTCCGGCCGGACGGGCCCGGATACCCCGCCCGGAGCCGGTCCGGGTATCCGAAACGTGCGGCGCGCGGCAGCGCCGTCCGTCGGCAACGCGGCGTGCGGGTGGGGTCCCGACCGTACCGGCATAACCGATTCGGTCATGTTTCACATTAGTTCACGACCCCGCGCGTCGTAACGGGTAGTCCACTACGCGGAAAACCGCTGCCCCCGCGCGACCGATCCGCGTAGCGGCGGCCGCACCGCACTCAATTCTGTGGCGTGACATACGGGTTGGGCACGGTCGGCGGTAGCAGCGCCATCGCCGAAATCCGCTGCACCCCGCAGACCTGCATCAGATCCACCAGGGTCGATCGGATCTGCGCGAAAACCACATGCGACGACAGTCCGGCACCCGCAACCAGTTCCGGCCGAGCCTGTTTGGCCACCGACCGCAGGACGCGCGCCGCTTCGGCCCGGTCGGGCTGTTCGCCGCGATCGGCCAGCACCATCCGCCGCACCACATCGACCCCCTCCGCCAGCCGCTCCACCTCGTCGATCAGCCCCGGATTGAGGATTTCGTCGTCCCGCACCAGGGTCAGCGAACGTCGCAGCAGTACGCGGGTGTTGCGGACCGCGTTGTCGAGCGGATCGGCTGCCGCGCGTAATCGCTCCAGCCTGCCCCGGGAATTCCAGTAGAGCGGCGAGATGCGGATGACCTCACGCCCGCCTTCCAGCGATTTGCGCAGCGAATCCAATTGCTGCTGGGTGGCGCGGACTGCGGTGAGCGCATCCCGGATTTTGCCCGGATCCTGTTCCAGCAGCCCCTGCCCACAATCGGTGAGCGATTTGCCCACCACCCCGAGAATCGCCGCCGCCTGCTCCCGCGCCCGGCGCACCGGGTGAAGCGGTAGCGCGGCGACAACCACCACGCCCACCAGACCACCGATCAGGGCATCGACCATCCGCGACAGTCCCGCCCCGGATTCCGGCGGCATCAACGTCGCCACCAGTACGGCCGAACCGGACGCCTGGATACCGATGATCGGCCCACCGTCCAGGAAGATCGCCAGTGCCATGGCCGCAGCCACCACCAGCGCGATCTGCCACACCCCGGTACCGACCTGGGAAATGAAAAGGTCGCCGACCCCGATCCCGAGCGCGACCCCCACCACAAGTTCGAGCGAACGGCGCAACCGTGCCCCGAAAGCAGTACCGATCGAGACGATGGCGGCCGTGGGGGCGAAGAACGGCAGCGCATGGCCGACCACATCCTTGGCCAGGAACCAGGCCAGGGCCGCGGCCAGTGAGCACTGCAGAATCGGCAGCGCCGACAGCCGCAACCGGGTCCAGGAACGCCGCAGGCGCTCGGTGCCCCGGTCCCGGGCTCGGGACATTCGAGAGGTCGGGTCGCTCACGGGCGCGAAAACGTTCAGTCCAGACCGACTTCCCCGGCCGCCCGCGGATCACAATCCTCGAGCAGATCCAGGCAGCGGGCGTACTCGTCGGTTTCGCCGACGGCCCGCGCCGCTTTCGCCAAGGCCCCCACACTGCGCAGGAAACCGCGATTGGGTTCGTGCTCCCACGGCACCGGGCCGAAACCCTTCCAGCCGTTGCGACGCAGCAGATCCAGCCCACGGTGGTAGCCGGTACGGGCGAACGCGTAGGCGGCGACAACGTCGTGATTGATCGGTTCCGCGGCGTCCGCGGCGCGCTCCAGGGCGGCCTCGGCGAGCGCCGCCCAGGCGATCGAAGCGGCCGGATTCTCCGCGGCCACCTGCACCGGATCGGTGCCCGCGTCGAGCGCGTCTTCCGCATCGTGCAGTTCAGGAAGGAGTACAGGTTGCGGTCCGAGCAGATCACCGAACGAGGTCATGCGGTTCATTGTGCACGGCCACCGGGAATGCTCGATAGGCTGGCCTTCTACGTCACATTTTCTGTCTGCCAGCAACGAGGGGTACAGGTGCCGCACCCGACCGACGACGAGAAACCGACGCGCTCCGAATCCGGCCCCGGCTCGCCTACCGCGACGCCGGATGCCACGGACACCGGAACGCAGCTGTCGCAGGCAGCCGACGCGGTGACCTCCCGGATCCGCCGGTCACTCGGTCGAGACAGCGAGGCCGGTTCGGCTGACGAACCCGCCCCCGGGGAGAGCAACGCCCCCACCGAGGCCCTCCCGCGGGCGTCGGCAGCCGGCTCGGATGACACCGGGGCCGCGGGCGAGGCAGCGGAAGGTGAGGCCGAGACAGCGGCGATCCGGACCTCGTCCGCGGAGCAAGCGGGTGCCGCTGCCGGAGCCGGCAGTGAGTCTGCGGCGCCCGCGGCGGGCGATGAACCGGGGTCGGAACAGGGCGCCAGCGGATCGGAGGAAAAGACCGAGCGGGCAGATGTTTCCGCGGTAGATGCGAGTTCGGCCGAGGAGAGCGGTACCGGGCCGGCGGGCGGGAAGAAGGATTCGGGCAGCGGGCCGGCGGAGAATGACCACCCGCCCGCCGGCAAGACACCGACAGCGTCCGACCCCGTGAAATCTGCGAACGGCGCCGCGCCGGCGGCTTCCGGCGAATCGGCCGGCGCCGCGCAAGCGGGAGCAGGACGAGTTGCAGACGCACCGCCGGAACCCGCTGCGAAGGACGCCGACGGTAGCGCGGACTCGGGCCGGTCGGCCGGCACTCCGGACGATGACCCGGACTTCGACTCGGACTCGGATGCTGCGGAGCCGCGGCAGACTCCGGCACATGAGCCCACATCTACAGGCAAGGGCGCCGACGAGGCCGCTGGCGCTTCAGATGCCGAAGGCCGGGTCGATCCGGAATCGGCTGCTGAGAAGGAACACGACGATGCCGGCGCGGTCGAATCCGAGTCGGCAGCGCCGACCGAAGCCTTGAAGAAGGTGGCTGCCTCCGGCGGTGCCGCAGCCGCGGTTGGTGGCGCTGCCGTGGCGGCGAGCGCCGCGGGGATGTCTGCCGATACCGGTGAATCGGGAGCAGTTGCCGGAGTCGCGTCCGGTAGCGACGGCGATCCCGCGGAGCAGAGCGGTAACGGGGAGGATGCGCCCCGATCGGCGGAGGGGGAAGGTTCCGGCAAACCGGACGGCGCTGACGAGGCCGAGCTCAGCGGTGCCGGGAGTTCGCCGGAACAGGCCGACGGCAAACAAGGCGCGGGGCACGTAGGAGCTGCGGAGTCGGAGGCAGGTGCGGGGAGCCGCGAGGTCGGTGCGGAGGATTCTCCGGCGACGGTCGCCGGGGAAGACGATGCGGCGCGGCCGGCCGACGGGGGTGATCCGGGCAGTGCTGCCGAACAATCGGGTGACCGGCAGGCGGCGTCCGGCGGTGTAGTCGCGGACGGTTCGGAAACCGGTGCCGCAGCGGAAGGCGGCGAGGACGACCGGGCCGGCGCGGGTGACCCGGATGCGGAGGACCCAGCGGGTACGTCCGGCGAGTCCGAGCCGGGTCCGCACAACGGCGAGGCGCGGACGGTGGTGATTCCGCGGCAGCAGCGGCCGGACGAGGCGTGCACCGTCGCGATGCCGGAACAGAAACCGGACCCCGACGCCACCGCGCGGATCGATATGAACCAGGTGCGCAAGGCCGGCCGGCCGGGACAGCCACCGGGTGGCCCGCAGGGGCCCGCCCGGACCGATCGCGTCGGGCCGGGGGCGCCGGCGCTGTCGAAACCGCCCGCAACACCGCGGTCGCAGCCGGGTCCGAAACGACCCGGGCCGCAGGCGCCGGGCCGGCCCGAACAGCCCGCGCCGCAGCGTCCGGGTGGTCCGCCGCCGGGGCAGCGGCAGGGGGGCCGCCCGCAATCTCCGCCGCCGCGGCCGGGAACTGCGCCCTCACCGGCCGACCTGAAACCCACCGCGGCCGAACAGCGGGTCGCGCAGGCGCCGCCGCAGCGGGCCCAGCCGCAGCGGGTGGAACCGGCGCCGGCCCCCGCGCCGACACCGGGTGAGGGCAACAAGAAATGGCTGATCGCCGGTGGGGTCGCGGTGGCGCTTGTGGTCGCGTTGATCGCGATTCTGGTGGGCGCCGGGTCGGGTGACGATTCTCCGCAGGCCCGGATCAGCGCGGCCATCGGCGATTACACCGGTGCGCTGGAAAGCGGTGATCTGCCGGCGCTGCGTGATGCCACCTGCGGTGCGTTGCACGACTACTACCAGGGGTTGTCGGAGGAGCAGTTTGCCGGTGTCCATCGGCAGGCGGTGAGTGAGGGCAGTATTCCCGAGGTCACCGGTGTCGACGCGGTCAAGATCACCGATCGCACGGCCCTGGCGCAGGTCACGGTGCAGACCGAGGCCGATCCGGAGGAAACCACCCGCACCTTCGATCTTCAGGAAACCGATTCCGGTTGGAAGGTGTGCGACCCGCCCGCGGGCGCTCAGTAAGAGACGGCGCACGCGCGGCCGGGAACAAGGGTCTTTCACTTTTCCCGGCCGCGCGTGAGGATGGGAGTACCCCAGCATCAAGGACTCCCGTGATGAAGACACCCAGAACCCTCGCGCGCCTTGTCGTCGCCGGCTGCGCGCTGACCGCCCTGTCCGCGGCGCCGGCCGCCGCCGATACCCAGACCTCATCGAATCGGGTCGACGATTCGCATCCGCTGCCCGCGGATCGAGCGGACGAGGAGGCGGAGGACGACGAATATCCCTACTACATGAATTGCGTTCACGCCCGCAGCGAATCCCACACTCCGCTGTTCGCCGGGCAGCCCGGATACTCGTTTCGACTCGACGAAGACGGCGACGGTCTGGCCTGCGAAGTGGGCGAGAGCTGACCGGTTTTCAGGTCCGGTCCCGTAGCGACGGTGTCGCAGTCGACAGTTCGTCGCCGTTGCCCGGTAATGCGGCCTATACAGTAGAAAGATGGCTCGGAACTGGCCGATGATCGAACGGGCGAACGAGTTCGAAGCGATTCGCGCGACGCTCACCGGCTCCGATCACGTGGGCGCTGTACTCATCGGGGAACCCGGTGTCGGGAAGACCACCCTCGCGCGGCGAGCGGCCGAGGCAGGTGGCGGCAATATCCGCTGGGTGGCGGGAACCGAATCGGCGCGCAGTATTCCGCTCGGCGTGTTCGCGCATATGGTCGGTGTGTACACCGCGCACGATCCGGTGACCTTCATGGCCGCGGCCCGGGAAGCGTTGCTCGCCGACGGGCTCACCACCATCGGGGTCGACGACGCGCATCTGCTCGACCAGCTCTCGGCGACCCTGCTGCTGCAGTTGGCGATCGACAAGGCCGCGCGAATCGTCGCCACCGTGCGCGACGGTGTTCCGGTGCCGGACGCGGTGACCACGCTGTGGAAAGACGGCCATCTGCTGCGGATCCACCTGCCCCCGTTCACGCAGCAGCAGAGCGTGGACCTGGTGGAATCGATGCTGGGTGGGCAACTCGAGGGTTTCACCGCCAACCTGATGTGGGAGTCCTCGGGCGGTAACGCCCTGTTCCTGCGGCATCTGGTGGAGGGTGCGCTGGAGGCGGGTTCGTTGCGGCAGGTGAACGGGGTGTGGCAGTTGCGGGGGCGGGCCGCGGTCACCTCCGAATTGGCCGCGCTGCTGGAAGATCGGGTCGAGCAGCTGCCCGAATCCGTGCTGCGGGTACTGGAATTGCTCACCTTCTGCGAACCCGCCGATCTCGAGGTGATGGCGGAGCTGGCCGGTGAGGAGGCGGTGGAATCGGCCGAAAACGGCGGCGTGATCCGGGTGGTGGAGGACGGCCGCGATCTGGTGGTGCGGTACAACCATCCGCTGTTCGGTGAGGTGATCCGGCGCCGGCTGGGCATCGCGACCTCCCGGCGGTTACGCGGCAAGCTGTACTCCGCGCTCAAACAGCGCCGGATCAATTCCGCCGCCGATCGCATCCGGCTCGCCGAACTTGCCTTGGACAGCGATAAATCCGCTGACCTGGAACTGTTCGAATCCGCCGCCGAGGACGCGATCGGCTTGGCGAATCTACCGCTGGGCGAACGGTTCGCGCGGGCGGCGGTGGAACGCCGCGGCGGGGTGGAATCCGCGGACCTGCTGGCCCGGGCACTGCTGTGGCAGGGGCACCGCATCGAGGCCGAGCGGACGCTGGCCAGTTTCGACGCCGACGATCTCGACGAGGTACAGCTGGCCCGCTGGGGCAGTACCCGGGTGTCGAATCTGCTGTGGGCCATGGGCGATGCCGACAAAGCCGACGAGGTGCTGACGCTGGTGCGGTCGCGTATCACGCATCCGAAAATCGCCCTGATCACGACCGGCCTCGCCGCCGCCTGCGCGGTGAGCGAGAACCGGCTCGGCGATGCGCTGCGCGAATCCGAACAGGTGCTGCGGGCCGCGGACGGGCCGCCGTGGGCGGTGTGGTGGGCGGCCTTCGGTGGTGGGCTCGCGGCGGCGCTGCTCGGGCGCGCGGCCGAGGCAAGGGACTATGCGGAGCGGGGTCGCGCGGTGGAGCCGCATATCGACGGCCTGAACCGGTTCATGTCGACCCATGCCGAGGTGCTGGCGCTCGTCCTCACTGGCGACCTGACCGCCGCGGGTCACCGGGCCACCGAATACTTCGGGTATTCCGCGCCCGGCCAATACCTGGCGTGGGGGATGTCGAAGATCCTGCAGGGCACCGTCGATGTGGCGCACGGCCGGTTCGCCGCCGGTATCGACAATCTGGAGCAGGCACTGGCCGCGCTCACCGCGGAGGGTGCCGCCGCCTGGATGTTCCCCGCCCGGATCCGGCTCGCCGAGGCCTACGCGGCGCTCGGCCGCCCGGCCGAGGCCGCCGAATCGATCGCCGAAGCCGATGCCCGCGGCGGCCGGCACAGCGCCGTCTACGAACCGCAGCTCGAGATCGCCCGTGCCTGCCTGGCGGCGGCCGAGGGCACGGTCAGCACCGCCGTCGAGCGCGCGCTCCGTGCCGCGGACGCCGCCGCCCGCGCCGACCAGCACGCCGTGGAGGCACTGGCACTGCACACCGCCGCCCGGTTCGGTGCGGGGTCGGTGGCGCCACGGCTGGCCGATCTGGCGAACCGGGTGGACGGGCCACTGGTCCGGGCACAGGCGCGGCATGCGGTAGCACTGTCGCGGCGCGACGGCGCCGAGCTGGACGCGGCAGCAGCCGATTTCGAAAGCCTGGGCGCGCGGCTTTCGGCCGCCGATGCCGCAGCGCAGGCCGCCACCGTCCACGACCGGGCCGGCGATCGGCGACGACTACTGGAATCGGCCGCTCACGCCAACCGCCTGGCCGCCGCATGCGATGGTGCGTCGACCCCGGCGCTACGCGACGCCGCCCAGCCGCTCCCGCTCACCGCCCGGGAGCGGGAGATCGCGAATCTGGTGGCGGCGGGCCTGAGCAACCGGCAGATCGCCGACCGGCTCACCGTTTCGGTCCGGACGGTGGAAGGACACCTGTATCGGGCTTGCACCAAGCTCGATGTCACCGATCGGGAGTCGCTCGCCGCACTGCTGCGCGGCGAATCGGCCCTCTGAAGCCGACAGATCACCGGCGACCATCTTCTGGCCGATTGGGACTGCGGGGCCGACTGTCCTGGTTCTCCTCCCGCGTGATCACGCCGGTCTCGCGGAGGTCGGAAATAGTGCGGAGACACCGGTGCTCTGCTACTACGAACTGGTCATCGGCGGACGGGTTACGGGGATCGAGATGAATCTGAACGAAGCTGTGCCGGGCTTGTGCCTATTGATCGGGTTGCTACTGCTTCCCGTTGGATGCGGGGAACAAGCACCCGCAACGGAGTCGGCGCAACAGTCGATCCAGACATCCGCGGCCCCGACCACCGTGCCGATAGGTCCGGCGGTCGCGTGGGACCCTTGTACACTGCCGGATACCGCGCTTTCCGATACCGGCCTGGATCCGGACACCGCAAACGACGCCCTGGGCGACGACACGCTCATCGTCCAGGCGTGCTCATGGGAAGCGGACCCGCCGCGGTATTTCGTAGTCGTCTTATCCATTACCGAGTCGCCCTACGACAGGGCGTACTCGAAGAGCAGTGAGAACGGGCCAGTGACGACTATGCGCTTCGGCTCACGTCGCGCTTTCGCGGCTCCGGACACAGAAAGCGGTGGGTGTGACCTCGTTGTCGAGATGCCCTACGAGAGCCGGGCGGAGTTCATCGTCACGCCACGCTCGCCGATTGACCACAGCGAGGCGTGCTCGCTGATTCGCCGCCACGTAGAGGATCTGGAGCAATACCTTCCGACTGCGTAGACCAGCTCCGCCCTATACGTGCCGCGGGATCTCACCAGTCGGAGACCGTGGGCCAGACCCGGTGAAGAATTCATCGACGCCTGTTGGCTCGCGGTGTTCGGGTGTGGATCGTGTCGTCGAGCCCGCATCGCACCGGCGAATGACACGGAAGGGTGTCGTGCTGATTCCGTGAATGCGGCCAGGATCTCCGAAGGTGGCTGTGACGACGATCGGGCGTAGGTTCTGGCGGGGATCGGTTACGCTGACCGCTCGTCGAACACCCCGGGGGATGTGGAGGTGCGTATTCTATGGGCAGGAAATCCGCCGTCCGATTCGCCGCGACCGTATCGTTGTGCGCTGCGACTGCGCTGCTCTACGGGTGTGCGCAGGACGCCGGTAGCCACGCCACGGCCGCGGCTCCGGTGGCGGCGCAGGTGACGACCGAGACCCCGCAGGAGCGCAGTGTGCGTATCCGGGATGAGCTGGTGCGGCTGGGGTGCGATACCAATTCCTGTATCCAGACGTATTTCGCCTGTGAGGACGGTTTGCTGTCGGGTGAGTCGTGCGAGTTCTACCGTCAGCATCCCCTGAAGTAGCCGAAACCAGTCCAGTTGAAAAACTGGACTGGCAGGGTTCGGCGGGCTGTCGACAGTGTGTGCCGGATCGCGTCGCCGTCGGCCGCAGTCCGCCTCATGGGTCCGGCGGGCGGACTTGTCCGGGTACGGTTCGGGGGTCCCGGGCTCGGCCGGGGTTACCGGGTCAGGGGGCACGACCTCGGGTTTTCCGGGGTTCGGGTTCAGGTTGTCCGGGTGTGCAGCGCCGACGCTTCCCGGTGCGAGCGTGCGGCATTCAGGTCCCGGTATCCGCGCTCGGCGTCGTACCGCGTGAGCGATTCTTCGGTGACCGAACCGAGTGGCCGGTACCGCTCCAGTAATTCCGGTAGTCGCGATTCGGTGACCAGGTACTGGTGAGCGAAATAGACGAAGGTTCCCACTCCCACGAGCGCCACAAAGAGTGTCATGCTCCCACTATCACCCGAGTGGACTTGCCGATAAAGAGCCAATCGGTCGATACTGGACCTATGTCGACGAGAGTGCTCGGCGCCGCGGGTCTCGCCCGCGATCTGGGGCAGTGGCGCGGCCCGGACCCGGCATCCGCCGACGGGGGTGCCCGGCGTCCCGCCCGGCCTGCCTACCTCGCCTTGGCGGAGGGGATCCGGCTGCTCATCCACGACGGCCGGGCCCCGCTGGGAATCGCCCTGCCCAGTGAACGCGATCTCGCCGCCACCCTCGGGGTCAGTCGCACCACCGTCACCTCCACCTATTCGCTGCTGCGCGAACACGGTTACCTCATCACCCGGCAGGGCTCACGATCCACCGTCGCGCTGCCGCCGGCGATCGCGCACGACGGCAGCCGGGCCGGGCGCGGGATTCTGGCCACCATGGCGACGGGCGCGCAGCCCGCGGTCGACCTGACGTATGCCGCGATGACCGCGCCGCCGGAGATGGAAGACGCCTATTCTGTTGCGTTACAGGGCATTCCGTCGTACCTGAGCACGCACGGCATGGACCCGGTCGGTATCCTGCCGCTGCGCGAAGCGATCGCCCGCCGCTACACCGAACGCGGATTGCCGACCGGGGCCGACCAGATCCTGGTGACCCTCGGCGCCCAGCACGGACTGCGGTTGCTGCTGAACGTGCTGGCGCCGCCCTCGGCCCGGGTGCTCATCGACCACCCCACCTACCCGAATGCGATCGAGGCGATCCGGGATGTCGGTGCCCGTCCGGTGCCGGTGCCGTTACGTCTCGAGGATCCGGATTCGGCCTGGGATCTGGATGGTGTGCGCAGCGCCGCCCGGCAGACGGCGGCGAGCCTGGCCTATCTGGTGCCCGACCACAACAACCCGACCGGGTTCCTGATGGACGAGCCGGCCCGCGCCGAACTGGCGGCCATCGCCCGGGAGACCCGGATGACGCTGATCATCGACGAATCCATGGCGAACTTGTCGCTCGGCGACAGGGCCCCGGTCGCGCCGGTCGCCGCGTTCGCGAAGGGGCCCGAGGTGATCACCATCGGGTCGGCGTCCAAATCGTTCTGGGGCGGGCTGCGGGTCGGCTGGATCCGGACCTCGGAATCGCTGATCACCCGGTTACTCACCACCCGCGCGACCGTCGACCTCGGCACGCCGGTGATGGATCAACTCGCGGCGGTCCACCTGCTCGAACATGCCGAACCCATTCTCGCGCGGCGCCGCAAACTGCTGCGCGATCAGCGGGAGGCATTGCTGACGGCGATGGCCGAGGAGCTGCCGGACTGGTATGTGCTGCCCGGTGTGGGCGGAATGTCGGTGTGGGCGCAGCTACCCGCCCCCGTCTCGACCGCGCTGGCCGCCACCGCCCCCAATCACGGGGTGCTGCTGGCGGCGGGCCCGCGGTTCGGGGTGCAGGGCGCGTTCGAGCGCTTTCTACGCCTGCCCTATACGAACCCCGAACCCGAACTTCGCCGGGCCGTAACGGCTATTGCGGCCGCCTACGAAGGCCTGGGGCCACGAGCCGGTGACCAGTTGCAGCCGCTCACCTGCTATTGACCCTGAAAACGTAGCGCGACGACCATCCGGCCTGCACGGCCGATCCCCGGTACGGCACGATTCACAAATTCGCGGTAACCGAGACCGCGGCGCGCGCGATGGCCAGTTCCTCGTTCGTCGGGACCACCAGCACCTGCACCGGGCATTCCGGTGGGGAGATCCGGCGGGGTTCGCGAGATTTCGCGGTGTTGAGTCCGGGATCCACCACGATCCCGAACCGGTGCAGCCCGGCCAGGGCGTCCGCACGCACGTCGGGGTTGTTCTCGCCCACGCCCGCCGTGAACGTGATCGCGTCGACCCCGCCCAGGTCGATCAGGTAGGCGCCGAGATAGTGGCGCAGGCGGTGCACATAGACGTCGTAGGCCGCGCGTGCGGTGGTATCGCCGGCGTCGATCCGGCGGCGCAGTTCCCGGAAGTCGTTGACTCCGGCCATCCCGCGCAGCCCCGACCCGCGGTTGAGCAACCTGTCGATACCGTCGACGTCCAGATGCGCCGTCCGCATCAGGTGCAGGATTATCCCCGGGTCCAGATCGCCGGACCGGGTGCCCATGACCAGGCCCTCCAGCGGGGTCAGCCCCATACTGGTGTCGACCGGGCGTCCGCCGCGCAGAGCCGATGCCGAGGCGCCGTTACCCAGGTGGAAGACGATCTGGTTCAGCGTTTCCGGTGGGCGGCCGAGGAATTCGGCGGCACGACCGGAAACGTATTCGTGGGAGGTGCCGTGGAAGCCGTAGCGGCGGATCCCGTGCGTTTCGGCGACCTGGCTGTCGATCGCATAGGTTTTCGCTGCGGCCGGCAGACCGTGGAAGAACGCGGTATCGAACACCGCGACCTGCGGGGTATCGGGCAGCAGTTCGCGCACGGCCATGATCCCGCGGATATTGGCCGGATTGTGCAGCGGCGCGAGCGTGCTCAGCTCGCGCACCGTGTTCAGGACCGCATCGTCGATCAGGGTGGGCCGGTAGAAGATTTCGCCGCCGTGCACGACGCGATGGCCCACCGCGGTGATCCCGGCCGTGGTGAGATCGTCGCCGGCCTCGGCGAATTTGGCGAAGGCCAGGCGTAACCCGGCGGTGTGGTCGGGGATCTCCTGCTGCTCGGTGAGTGTCCGATCACCGGCGGTGTGCTCGATCGCGCCGCCTTCCTCACCGATCCGCTCGACGAGACCGGAGGCGATGATCGTGCCGGAATCCGGTTCCATCAGCTGGTATTTGATCGAGGACGAACCCGAGTTGACCACGAGTACGCGAATCGGTTCCACCGCCGTCTCCTGTCCGCTGGACCGCGTCACTGCTGCTGCGCCTGAATGGCGGTGATGGCCACCGTGTTCACGATATCGGTGACCAGCGCGCCCCGGGACAGGTCGTTCACCGGTTTACGTAGACCCTGCAGCACCGGCCCGATCGCGACCGCACCCGCGCTGCGCTGCACCGCCTTGTAGGTGTTGTTGCCGGTGTTCAGGTCGGGGAAGATGAAAACCGTGGCCCGCCCGGCCACTTCGGACCCGGGGAGTTTGGCGTCGGCGACCGTCGGTTCGATCGCGGCGTCGTATTGGATGGGCCCCTCCACCAGCAGTTCCGGCGCCCGTTCCCGGACCAGTGTGGTGGCGACCCGCACCTTGTCCACATCCGCGCCGCTACCGGATTCGCCGGTGGAATAGGACAGCATCGCCACTCGCGCATCGATACCGAAACGGGCCGCGGTGGCTGCCGAGGATATGGCGATATCGGCCAGCTGCTCGGAGGACGGGTCGGGGACGACGGCGCAGTCGCCGTAGGCGAGCACCCGGTCGGCCAGGCACATCAGGAACACACTCGAAACCGTCGAAACCCCCGGAACGGTTTTGATGATCTCGAAGGAAGGCCGGATGGTGTGGGCGGTGGTGTGCGCTGCACCGGACACCATGCCGTCGGCGAGCCCGCGATGCACCATCATCGTGCCGAAATAGGAGATATCACCGACTGTTTCGCGGGCCCGCTCGAACGTCATGCCCTTGTGTTTACGAAGTTCGGTGTATTCGCGGGCGAAATCCTCGAGGTGTTCGGAAGCCCGTGGGTCCAGCACCTGCGCGCCGGTGATATCCACCCCGAGTTCCGCGGCCCGGGCCCGGACGGCCGTCTCGTCACCCAGGATGATCAGATCGGCGACCTTGCGTTGCAGTACCCGCCCGGCCGCGCGCAGCACCCGGTCGTCGTCGCCCTCGGGCAGCACAATGGTTTTGCGATCCGCGCGGGCGCGTTCGATCAGCTGGTATTCGAACATCTGCGGTGTCACCACGCTGGTCAACGGCACCTCGAGCCGGCGCAGGAACTGTGCGGCATCCACATGGGTTTCCATCAGCGCGAGCGCGGTATCCACCTTGCGCGGATTGTCGGCGGACATCCGGCCGCGGGTGCGATGCGCGACTCCGGCGGTGTCGTAGGTGCCCGAAGCGGTGGTCAGGATGGGTAATCGGGGTTTGAGTCCGGTGATCAGCCGCGCGATCGCGGGATGGGGGAGCAGGCCGCCGTTCATGACGATCCCGGCCATCGATGGGAAACTCTCCGCCTCGTGCGCGTTCACCACACTCAGCAGCACATCGGACCGGTCGCCCGGCGCGATCACCACGGCGCCGTCGAAAAGCCGTTCCAGAATGTGTTCGGCGGTCATTCCGCCCACCATCACACCCAGCGCCTCGCGATGCAGGAGTTCGGGGTCGCCGCTGTACATCTCGCCGTCCAGCGCATCCCGCAGCTCGGCCATGGTGGGCGCGATCAGCAACGGCACCTCCGGCAGGCTCCAGCGCGGGACACCGAATCCGGCGAGCCGCTCCCGCACCGGTTCGAGATCGTCCGGCGCGCAACGGTTCGCGATGATCGCCAGCAGCTGCGCGTGCTCGCTCGCCAGTTCCGCCGCGCACAGCTCCGCCAACTGTTCGACCTCGTCCGGCGACCGCTGCGCCCCCCGCACCACCAGCAACACCGGCGCGCCCAGGTTCACGGCGATCCGCGCATTGAACCGCAGCTCACTGGGGCTGGCCACATCCGTGTAGTCGCTGCCGACGATCACCACGGCATCACAGGCCGCTGCCACCTCGTGGTATCGCATGACGATTTCGGAGATCGCGGCGTCGGGGTCGGCGTGGACCTGCTCATAGCTCACCCCCACCGCCTGCTGATAGTCGATATCGACGGTGCTGTGCTCGAGCAGCAGTTCGAGAATGTAATCGGGTTCGGACACCGACCGGGTGATCGGCCGGAAAACCCCCACGCGCGCGGTGGTCGCGCACAACATCTGCAGCACCCCGAGCGCCACGGTCGATTTCCCGGTATCACCCTCGGGCGATGCGATGTACACACTGGACGCAGCAACCTCGGCCATGGGCCGAGTCTATGGGCGCACCCCTGGTGTGCGCGGAACGAGCCCCTCCGGGTGAGCGGAACGACCCCCCTGG
Organism: Nocardia carnea; assembly: GCF_029868325.1. Classification (GTDB taxonomy): domain Bacteria; phylum Actinomycetota; class Actinomycetes; order Mycobacteriales; family Mycobacteriaceae; genus Nocardia; species Nocardia carnea_C. The sequence continues at coordinate 77,829 of NZ_JARWNW010000096.1, read as the reverse complement.
GTGACCTGACGTGACCCGCATATTGTCCCGAGTTCGCCGGACATCGACCACCCGGACCAGCCGCAACCGCTGCGCGGTGCCTGCTCGCCCACCCTGCGCGCCCCCGCTGCGCCATATCGCAGAACCCCGTTCTACGCTCCGCGGTCACCTGCTGAGTGTCCCGCACGGGTGCAGCGGCGGCGCATCGGCGCGCAGAACATCCCGGCCCGGCTCACCACCGGACCGGGTGTACCGCCGGTCGGCGCAGGTCAGCCGAGTTTGCGCAGGCGCGGTGCCAGGTCACGCTGGAACAGGTCCAGGAACCGGCGCTGGTCGTGTCCGGGGGCGTGGAAGACCAGGTGGTTCAGGCCCGCGTCCAGATACGGCTTGATCAGCTCGACCGCCTGGTCCGGATCGCTGGCGACGATCCAGCGTTTGGCGATCTGCTCGATCGGCAGCGCGTCGGCCGCCTCCTCCATTTCGATCGGGTCGGTGATGCTGTGCTTCTGTTCCGCGGTCAGCGACAGCGGCGCCCAGAAACGGGTGTTCTCCAGTGCGAGGTCGGGGTCGGTGTCGTAGGAGATCTTGATTTCGATCATCCGGTCGATCGTGCTCACCTCCCGGTCCACCTTCGCCGCGCCCTCGGCCACCGCCGGCATCAATTTCTCGGTGTACAGGTCCATGCCCTTGCCGGAAGTGCAGATGAATCCGTCGCCGGCCCGGCCCGCGTACCGGGCCACCACCGGGCCACCGGCCGCGATGTAGACCGGGATCCCGCCTTCGGGCACGTCGTAGATCGAGGCGCCGACCGTCCGGTAGTAGGTGCCGTCGAAATCGGTGCGCGCGCCCGTCCACAGCGCCCGCATCAGATCCACCGATTCGCGCAGCCGGGCGAACCGTTCTTTGAACTCCGGCCATTCCCCGGCGTACCCGGTGGCGATCTCGTTCAGTGCCTCGCCGGTGCCCACGCCCAGCATCACCCGGCCGGGGTACAGGCAGCCCATCGTCGCGAAGGCCTGCGCGATCACCGCGGGGTTGTACCGGAAGGTCGGGGTGAGCACCGAGGTGCCCAGCATGATCCGCTCGGTGCGCTCACCCGCGGCCGCCATCCAGGCCAGCGAGAACGGCGCATGCCCGCCCTTGTGCCGCCACGGCTGGAAATGGTCGCTCACCGTCGCGCTGTCGAGGCCGTGTTCCTCGGCCAGCACCGCCAGCTCCACCAGTTCCCGTGGTCCGAATTGTTCCGCCGACGCCTTGTATCCGAGCTTCAGCTCACCCATATGCGCCACTCCTGTCGCGTTGTGTTCGCCACCGTTTCCGGCCCGGATTCGACCATAGCCAGCGCCGCGGAGGACTGCGCCCGGTGGTCCGGCTCAGCGGGCCCGCACGGCGGGTTCCGGGCGCGGCATACCCATCGGCGGCGCTGCGAAGCGCAGAATTGACGGGTGAGTACCGACGAACCGATTCTGTCCTACCTCACCGATATGGACGGGGTACTGGTGCGCGAGGAGCACTTGGTGCCCGGCGCCGACGAATTCCTCGCCGAATTGCGGGCCGAGCAGATCCCGTTCCTGGTGCTGACCAATAATTCGATCCGCACCCCTCGCGATCTGCAGGCGCGCCTACGCCAGAACGGGCTCGATATCCCGGAGCAGTCGATCTGGACCTCCGCGCTGGCCACCGCCAGTTTCCTGAACGAGCAGCGGCCGGGTGGCACCGCCTACGTGGTGGGCGAATCGGGCCTGACCACCGCGCTGCACGAAATCGGCTATGTGCTCACCGACGTCGATCCGGACTATGTGGTGCTCGGCGAGACCCGCACGTACTCGTTCGAGGCGATCACCACCGCCATCCGGCTGGTGGAGCGCGGTGCCCGTTTCATCGCCACCAACCCCGACGCCACCGGCCCTTCGCGCGACGGCGTACTGCCTGCCACCGGCTCGGTGGCCGCGTTGATCACCCGCGCCACCGGCCGCGACCCGTACTACATCGGCAAACCGAACCCGCTGATGATGCGGTCCGCGTTACGCCGTATCGACGCACATTCGCAAAGCAGCGTGATGATCGGCGACCGGATGGACACCGACGTCATCTCCGGGATGGAGGCCGGTATGCGCACCATCCTGGTCACCACCGGTATCTCCACCCGGCACTCGATCGAGCACTACCCCTACCGCCCCACCATGGTCCTGGATTCGGTAGCCGACCTGGTCGGACGAGTAAGAACCCCCTTTACCGAACCCGCCCCGAAACAGATCTGATTCCGTACGCCCTGCTCGCCCGGCCCCGATACCGCCGTATACCCCGATCAGCGCAGCGCGTGGTCCAGATCGCCCAGCAGGTCCTCGATATCTTCGAGCCCCACCGAAAGCCGCACAACCCCGTCCGACAGTCCGATACCCGCCCGTCCCTCCGGCCCCATCGCCCGGTGGGTGGTGGTCGCCGGATGGGTGATCAGCGATTTCGCGTCGCCGAGATTGTTGGAGATATCGATGATCCGCAACCCGTTGAGCACTTCGAAGGCGCGTTTCTTGGCGGCGTCCGCGGCGGCTTTCAGTTCGAAGGTCACCACGGTGCCGCCGCCGCTCATCTGGTCGGTGGCCAGTTTGTACTGCGGATGCGTTTCCAGGAACGGGTAGCGCACCCAGCTCACCGCGGGATGTTCGTCGAGGTAGCGCGCGATCCGCAGCGCCGATTCGGTCGACTGCCGGACTCGCAGCGGCATGGTTTCCAGGCCCTTGAGCAGCGTCCACGCGTTGAACGGGCTGAGTGCCGGACCGGTGTGCCGCATAAGCGTTTTGACGGGGCCTTCGATGTAGTCCTGCGATCCGAGGATCACACCGCCCAGCACGCGGCCTTGGCCGTCGATATGTTTGGTGCCCGAGTAAACGATCACATCGGCGCCGAGTTCGAATCCGCGCTGCAGCAGCGGGGTGGCGAAAACGTTGTCCAGCACCACCTTCGCACCGGCCGCATGGGCGAGATCGCAGACTTTGCGCACGTCGACCAGCGTCTGCATCGGGTTGGCCGGGGTTTCGAAGAACACCGCGGCGGTGGGTTCGGACAGTGCCGCCTCCCACTGGTCGAGGTCCTCACCGTCGACGAAAACCGTTTCGATACCCCAGCGCGGCAGGATCTCGTTGCACACGACGAAACAGGATCCGAACAGGCTGCGCGCGGCCACCAGCCGGTCGCCGGCGCGCAGCAGGGCACCGAGCGCGACGAATACCGCCGCCATACCGCTGGCGGTGGCGAAACACGCTTCGGCGCCGTCGAGCAGCCGCATCCGTTCCTGGAAGGTGGCCACGGTGGGGTTGCCGTAGCGGGAGTACACGTAATGCGGGGAATCACCGGTGAACGCGGCCTCGGCGGCCTCGGCGCTGGCGTAGACGAACCCCGAGTTCAGGTACAGGGCCTCGGAGGTCTCCTCGAAACCTGATCGGTTCAGGCCGCCGCGTACGCCGAGCGTGGCCGGGCCGACACCGTCGGGTAGGACGCGTTCGAACGCGCCGCCGCTGATCACGACTGCCGCCAGGGCAGGCCCAGGGCCCGCCAGCCGGCGCCGCCGCGATGCCCGAATTCGTCCAGCGGGCCTTCGAAGCCGTCGGATATGTTGTAGGACGGTGCGATACCGGCAGCGGTCGCGATATCGGCGGCATGCGCCGAGCGCTGCCCCGAGCGACACAGGAACAGCACCGGGGCGTCGGCGGGGCGGTCGCCCAGTGCCGTACGCAGCTGGTCCAGGAACCCGGTGTTGCGGGCGCCGCTGGAATCGACCCATTCCACCAGCAGCGTCGGTTTGGCGACGGAACTGGTGTCGGGGACACCGACGAATTTCCATTCGGCTTCGGTGCGCACGTCCACCAGGACGGCGTCCGGGTTCTCGGCCAGCAGTTCCCAGGCCTGCTGCGGACCGATATCGCCTGCGTAACTCAACGTGGTACCTCCTGCGAATCCGCACTTGCCGCATCCGTTCGATGCGCGCCAGGTCGTCACCCGGAGCACCCCACCGCGGAGGAGGGTTGCCGACCAGCGAGCCGGGGCTTGGCGCTGGTACTCATGACCTAGTCAATGAGATTGCCCGGCACGGCCCGGCCGTGTCAAACCCCGGTTGACGTCCGGGCCGAAGTCATTCGACCGGCTGGTTGCACACTTTCCAGTCGCCGTCGGTCCGGAACAACCACCAGGTGGATGTCGCTTCCTGATCTTCGACGCGGCTCGTCACCTCGATGGTCGCGTTCTCGCCGTTGATCTCTATCGGCCCGAACTTCGTGATCTCGATATCTTTTCCGGTCTCACCGGGTTGCAGCCGTCCCGCCATCGGGGAGCGCGCCGGGACGAAGCCGGGACATACCGCTTCCTCCGGTGGCTCCGGCCCGTAGCGGCTGCTCACTTGGGCGAACTCGCGGACCGCCCCGGCGATCCGGTCGGAATCTGTGACATTTTTCTCAACCGGCGCCAGCCAGCCGGTGAGCACGATGCCGCCCAGGATCACGGCCGCGATCGCCGCGGCCACGACGAACGGCGTGATCGCGCGCTGTGGTGGGGTGTCCTCCGGGTCGGTGGGCGCCGGTTCGTCGGTGGGTCCGGAATCGCTCATACCGATGATCATCCCTGGTCCCGGGATCGGTGGTGTGCCCGCACCCCGATAGAATCGCGAGTGACCGCGGGTGGACGGCACAGCAGTCGCCGCGGGGACGTGGGAAGACCTAGTGCCGGCCGACCGGTACGGCGCGATGACGGCGCATACAAGCCACGCGTCAACTTAGCCTAAGCTAAGTACAACGCCAGTGATTCTTTCGACCGATAAGGGTGCGCGAAACAGATGACCGAGCAGAAGGAAGCGAATCGCCCGCTTCGGATCGCGATCGTGGGGGCTGGTCCGGCGGGTATCTACGCCGCTGATGCGTTGATGAAGTCGGATGCCGAGGTTTCGATCGACCTGTTCGAGCGGATGCCCGCCCCGTTCGGGCTGATCCGCTACGGTGTCGCGCCCGATCATCCGCGAATCAAGGGCATCGTCACCGCGCTGCACAAGGTGCTGGACAAGGAGCAGGTGCGCCTGCTCGGCAATATCGATTACGGCACCGATATCACGCTGTCGGATCTGCGGCGTTTCTACGATGCGGTGATCTTCTCCACCGGCGCCAACGCCGACCGGGCGTTGCCCATCCCGGGCATCGATCTGGACGGCTCTTACGGTGCGGCCGATTTCGTGTCCTGGTACGACGGGCACCCGGATGTGCCGCGCGTATGGCCGCTGGACGCGGAGAAGGTCGCGGTGCTCGGGGTGGGCAATGTGGCACTGGATGTGGCGCGGGTGCTGGCCAAAACCGGTGACGAACTGCTGCCGACCGAGATCCCGCCGAATGTCTACGCCGGGCTGAAGGAGAACAAGGCCGTCGAGGTGCACGTCTTCGGGCGCCGCGGTCCCGCGCAGGCCAAGTTCACCCCGCTCGAGCTGCGAGAGCTGGATCATTCGCCGACGATCGAGGTCATCGTCGATCCGGAGGACATCGACTACGACGAGGGCTCCGAGGCCGCGCGGCGGCATTCCAAGCAGGTCGATATGGTCGCCAACACCCTCGAACAGTGGGCTATCCGGGATCAGGGCAACCGCCCGCACAAGCTGTTCCTGCATTTCTTCGAATCGCCCTCGGAGATCGTGGGGGAGGACGGCAAGGTCGTGGGGCTGCGCACCGAACGCACCCAGCTCGACGGCACCGGCAACGTGAAGGGCACCGGGAACTTCCGCGATTGGGATGTCCAGGCGGTCTACCGGGCCGTCGGATACCTGTCGCAGAACATCTCGGAGTTGCCGTTCGACGATCAGGCCGGGGTCATCCCGAACGAGGCCGGTCGCGTGCTGGTCGACGAGGACGCCGACGGTTCCGCGCGGTACATGCCGGGTACGTATGTGACCGGCTGGATCAAGCGTGGCCCGGTCGGGCTGATCGGTCACACGAAGGGCGATGCCAACGAGACGGTGGCCTGCCTGCTGGACGACAGCAAGAACTTCGCCGCGGCCGAGAGCCCGGAGCTCGATGCGGTGACCGATTTCCTGGAGAGCCGCGGGATCCCGTTCACGACGTGGGCGGGCTGGTACCGGCTGGACGCGCACGAACGTTCGCTGGGCGAGCCCGAAGGCCGGGAACGGGTCAAGGTCGTCGAACGTGAAGATATGCTGCGCGCCAGCGAACCCCACAAGGTGTAATTCTCTCGAGCCCGCTCCGGGCAGTACTTCCCGGAGCGGGCACCACCACGACATATCAGGCATTCTGTATCCGTGTTCGATGCCCATGTGCACATCATCGATCCGCGATTTCCGCTGATCGAGAACGAGGGCTACCTACCGGAGCCGTACACCATTGCCGACTACCGGCGCCGGATGTCGCGGTTCGAGGTCGCCGGTGGCGCGGTGGTCAGCGCCTCCTTCCAGGCCAACGACCAGAGCTACCTGCGGGCCGCGCTGGCCGAACTCGGGCCGGGCTGGGTCGGGGTCACCCGGCTCGACCTGGACGCCTCCGATTCGGAAATCCTCGACCTGCACGAGGCCGGCGTGCGGGCGGTGCGGTTCAACCTCAAACGCGCCGCCACCGATATCGCCGGAATGACCCGGCAAGCCCTGCGTGCGCACGAACTCGTGGGCTGGCATGTGGAGATCTACGTCGACGGCCAGATGCTGGCTTCCCTGCAGCCGGTGATCCTGAAACTACCGAAGGTATCCGTCGATCACCTCGGAATGTCCGAGGAAGGACTGTCCTACCTGCTCGACCTGGTCGACCGGGGCGCCCGAGTGAAGGCGACCGGTTTCGGGCGGGTCGATATGGATGTAGCGACCGCCCTGCGCCGGATTCACGCGGTGAACCCCGAAGCGCTCATGTTCGGCAGCGACCTGCCCGGCACCCGCGCCGGCCGTCCCTTCCGGGAAGCCGATGTGGAGCTGATCAGCGATGTGGTCGGCACCGATATGCACGCCGTCATCGAAGACAACGCCCGCGCGTTCTACGGTCTGCCGCCCATCGACCGCACCCCCGAGGACCCCACCCCCACGCTGCCCCTGTCCATCCCACCCCAGCGGGATATCGACCGCCGCCCCGCCACCGACGGCACCACCCGCCCCCTCCCCATTCTCGGTCCGCGACCGGGAAGATTCTCGGGTCCGCACTGACCGGCGAAGGCCGTTGTCCGGGTGTTCCGGCGTAGACGGCCCCCCGGCCCGCATCCCTGGCCCACATCCGCGGTTCGGGCCCGTCTCGTTCTGGAGCGGAGGAGTGAAGAACGAGACCTATGGGGCCCCGAACCCCGCGCCGCCGGAGGCGGCGCCTATATTACAGCCCCGATCACCCAGACCCCGGTCGCGAGCAGGGCGCCCAGCAACTCCACCAGAATCGACAGCCCCACCCCCTTGATCGCATGCTTGCTCGACGCCCACGCCTGCCGGTTGTCGGGCATCCGGGCCATTTCCGAGAGGTACACCCCCACAACGAAACCCACGAACAGGCCGACCACCGGGATTACGAAGAACCCCACGATCCCGGCGAGCCCACCAAGCAGCAGGGTCCGGTTGGGGATCCCCGCCTCCTTCAGATTCTTGCCGGGCCACGTGTATTTCACCACCCCCGAGATCACCAGCAGCAGGGTGCTGATCCCCAGCACCACCCATGCCACGGTCCCACCGGTGAGGAATGCCCACACCGCGACCGCCGCGAAGATCAGGATCACCCCCGGCAGAATCGGTACCACGATACCGACCAGGCCGACCAGAATCACCAGGCCGACGATGATTTCACCCCATACGCTCACGTCACCAACGTAGCCCGAGTCCGGACAGCGTGCCGGGCCGCGGAAAGCGTGCACGCCGCGGGACCGGTGCGGGTGGGTCGATACACTCACAGCTGCGTGACGATCGAGCCCGGGCAGCGGGTAACCGAGTAGAGGAGGTCGACAGCTGGTGCAGGTCACAACTCTGCGCAGGTACCCGGTGAAATCCATGCTCGGCGAGGACGTACCGGAACTCGTGGTCGACGAACGCGGCGCACTCGGTGACCGGGCGCTGGCTGTGATCGATACGGCCACCGGCCGGGTCGCCACCGCCAAACAGCCACGGTTGTGGCGGCAGCTGCTGCAATGCTCCGCCACCGGAGCCCCGGGCCGGGTGCGTATCACCTTGCCGGACGGGCGCACGACCGGGATCGATTCGGGCGACGCCGCCCGATGGTTGAGCGAACTCTTGGACCGCGAAGTCCACCTCGCCGACCGGCGTCTCGACGGCGCCGAAATGGAAAGAGCCGACCCCGAAGAGGTGCTGGCCCAGGGGGTCGATGCGGCGTCGAACTACGTAACCGGGCCCGTGGCCGGCGCCACTCCGGGAACTTCCTTCGTCGACTACGCTCCGCTGCACGTGATCACCACCGCCACCCTCGACCGGCTCGATATCGAGGCCGTGCGATACCGCCCGAACCTGATCGTCACGACACCACCGGAATTCCCGCCGTTCGGTGAAAACGGCTGGGTAGGCAAGGAATTGTCCATCGGCGAGGTGCGGTTGTCGGCCATCACGGCTACCCCCCGTTGCGCGGTGCCGACCTTGGAGCACGGTGACCTTCCCCGCTCACCCGAGGCGGTCCGCCGCCCGATGGCCGAGAACCGGGTCGATGTCGCCATCCCGGGGCGCGGTGCGCTGCCCTGCGCCGGGGTGTATCTGACAGTGCTGCAGGGCGGCACCATCAGCACTGGAGACCGGCTGGTGATCGGCTAGATCCGTCGCGTTCGCCGGCCTGGATGCAGGCGAGTGCGTCGAGCAGCCATCGCGCCTTGCCGCTGGTGTACCAGGCGTGGGGGCCGGTGCTGCCACACGGAATACGCGGCGCACCCGCTGCGCTGCTTACCGGTGTGCTCGAAGAGCGGTACGTCGGGGACATCGACCGGTTGCCCGCGGTTCAGCGGGGGACGGTGAGTTTGTCTATATCGGCGAGTACGCGTTCGTGCCAGTCTATTTCGGACTGGATCCGCAAGCGGGCGTGTTCGACGATCAGGTCGTCGGCGATGTTCTGGTCCGGCCAGCGGCGGTCGAGTTGGTGTTCGATGCGGGAGCCGCGGGCGCGCAGGGCGGCGATCCGGTCTTCGAGGTAGCCGCGCAGCAGTTCGCGGTCGAGGTCGGTGCTGACGGCGAGGGCCAGATCGACGGGGTCCGGGCGCAGGTCGACTTCGGTGAAGGCTTCGTCGCGCAGTGCGCGCAGTTCGCGGTGGCCTTCGTCGGTGATCTCGTAGACGGTGCGTGCGGGCAGGGCGCCCTGCTGTTCGGTGCGCAGGGGGCGGATGAGTCCTTCGTCGGCCATGCGATGCAGGGCGCCGTAGAGCGAGCCGGGTTTGACGTGCGACCACAGGTCGGCGCGGTCCAGGCGGGCGTCCCGCCGGATCTGGTGGCCGTGCATCGGCCCCCGGCGGGAGAGTGCGGCCAGGACGAACAACCGGGTTTCGTTCACCAGGCCAGTCTGACACGACTACTCGTATTTGAGTACTCTTCGGTGGTATGACTGTCCGACCGATTCTGATCGCCGGTGACCCGCGCCTGGTCACCCCGGCAACCCCGGTAACCGTGTTCGACGACGAGCTGGCTGCCTTCGTCGAGGACCTTTTCGAAACCAATACCGCCGCCAACGGTGCGGGTCTGGCTGCGAACCAGGTCGGCGACCCCCGCGCGGTTTTCGTTTACGACCTCGTGGACGCCGACGGCCGGCACCGCGGTCATGTGGTGAATCCGGTTCTGGAAACGTCCGAGGTCCCGGAAACCATGCCCGATCCGGACGATCTGGAAGGTTGCCTCTCGGTGCCGGGGGAGTGGTTTCCGACCGGGCGTGCCCACCGGGCTCAGGTCACCGGCGTCGATATCGAAGGCAAGCCCGTGTCCGTCGAAGGTACGGGTTACCTGGCGCGCTGCCTACAGCACGAAACCGATCATCTCGCCGGTCGCCTCTATCTGGACCGTTTGCTCGGCCGCAACCGCCGCGAGGCCCGCCGCATGATCAAACAGCGGCGGTGGACCGAACCGGGCCGCAGTTGGCTTCCGGGAGTCGACCCCGGAATGGACGAGGGCTGAGGAGTTCCGAAGCGCTCTTTCCGTGCCGAACAGGTGGTGGAGTATTGCCGTGCCAATATGTAGTACGTATGCTACATATTGTCGAAGTTCGGCAATTGGGAGGTCTCATGGCTTCGGGTGACGGTGTAGTACTCGATGTCCGCGCGCTGCGAATGCGCTACGACACCACCGACGTACTGCGTGATGTGACATTCCAGGCGCGGCGCGGGGAGGTCCTGGTGATGCTCGGACCCAACGGGGCGGGTAAGACCACCACGCTCGAGATCCTGGAGGGATTCCGCGCACGTTCGGCGGGGGAGGTGCGTGTCCTGGGTGTCGACCCGGCACACGGCGACGAAGCCTGGCGGGCGCGAGTCGGAGTGGTGTTGCAATCCTGGCGCGACCATGCCAAATGGCGGGTGCGGGAACTACTCGCGCATCTCGGCACCTACTACCGGCCCTACTCGGACAGCCGAACCCGGAAGCCGTGGGATACCGGTGAACTCATCGAATTGGTGGGGCTCACCGAACATGCGGGTGCCAAGATCGCCACCCTGTCCGGTGGGCAGCGGCGGCGGCTGGATGTGGCGATCGGGATCGTCGGCCGGCCGGAATTGCTGTTCATGGACGAACCGACGGCCGGTTTCGATCCCGCGGCCCGGCGCGATTTCCACGATCTCGTACACCGTCTCGCCGATCTCGAGGACACCACGGTGCTGCTCACCACCCACGACCTCGACGAAGCGGAAAAGCTCGCCGACCGGATCCTGATCCTGGCCGGTGGGCGGATCATCGCCGACGGTTCGGCAGAAGAACTGTCGCGCAGTATCGCCGGCGAAGCCGAGGTGCGCTGGACCGTGGGCGATCAGCGCTTCGTGCACACCACCACCGAATCCACGAAATATGTGCACGAACTGTTCAAACAGCACGGCGACCGGATCGGTGATCTGGAGGTCCGCCGGGCGTCGCTGGAAGACACCTATATGACGCTGGTCCGCCGCCACGAATCCGGGGAGCCGGGGGCAGCGGTGCACACTCTCGCGGAGGTCACCCGATGAACCCCACCGCCACCGCCGTACGCGGCGGTTTCGCGCGCGCCTGGATCGAACTGCGGCAGATGTACCTCAACGCACCCGAACTGGCCGGGCAGTTCCTGACCCCCGCCCTGGCCCTGTGTGCGCTCTACCTGCTGCGCAACCGGGAGTACGCGGACAGCGCAATGTCGATCGCCGAACTCGCGCTACCCGGCCTGATCGGGAGCATCATCGCCTTCAACGGCCTGTTCGCGATCACCAATGTGCTGGTGCTCGACCGCGAGGACGGCACACTTCTGCGTGCCAAGGCGATCCCGAACGGCATGGTCGGATACTTCGTCGGCAAGATCACCACCGCGGCGGGATCGGTTCTCGTGCAGGTGCTCGTGGTGCTCGTGGCCGGCATGCTGATCATCGGCGGATCGTCCCTGGACGGCCCCGGGGCTTGGCTGACGTTCGTTTGGATCGTACTGCTCGGCCTGCTCGCCACCCTGCCGGCCGGTGCGATCCTCGGCGGCGTCCTCGAAGGGCCACGCGCGACCTTCTTGCTGACCATGCCGCTGATGGGTCTCATCGCGATCTCCGGCATCTTCTACCCGATCACGGCGCTGCCCGGCTGGTTGCAGGCCGTGGCCCAGGCCTTCCCGATGTATTGGGCGGGTCTCGGTATGCGGTCGGCACTTCTGCCGCCCGAAACGGTATCCATCGAGATCGACCGGTCCTGGCGGCATCTCGAAACCGCCGCGGTACTGGGGGCATGGGCCGTCGTGGGTCTGCTCATCGCGCCGGTAGTGTTGCGACGCATGGCGCGTCACGAATCAGGGTCGAGTATGGCCGCTCGCCGCGAGAAGGCGATGCAGCGTGCCTTCTGAGGTCATCTACAACCGGATCGCGATGCTGCGCGCCGAGCGCGGTATCTCGCGGCGGCAGCTGGCCGAGGCGCTGGGTGTCCACTATCAGACCGTCGGCTATCTGGAACGCGGCGAATACAGTCCCAGCCTGCACCTGGCGTTGCGGATCGCGGCGTATTTCGAGGTGGCGGTGGAGGTCGTGTTCTCCACCGAACCGTTTCCGCGGCTCGGTTCGGGCAGCGAGACCGCCTGAGCTGCTTCCCCGGCCGGGCGGCCGCACCGACCCTGGCGGTCGCGTCTGCTGCCGATCAGTCCGATGTGGGACTCGACGGCGCCTCGATGCTCGAGCGGAGTCCGAGAATTTCCGCCTTCTGGGCCTGAAGGCGCGCGATTCCGGCGTCCAGCTGTGCTGTCCGTTCGTCGAGTTGCGCCAATGCGGCCGCCCGGTCGGCGTCGGAGGCGCCGGCGGGGTCGATACAAGCGACCTGCAGTATCGCGGAGGCCTCCGACAGCGACAGACCGGACGCGAGCAGGCAGCGTATGTGGTCCACGGTCTGGACATCCTCGGGGCGGTAGTTCCGGTACCCGTTGGTATCGCGTTCGGGCGAGAGGATCCCGGCACCCTCGTAGTGCCGGAGCATCCGCGGGCTCGCCCCGGTGGCAACGCTCAAATCGCGTATCCGCATCCGGCTGCCCTCTCCTTGACATTGACGTTAGTGTCATAGCTTAATTTCGCCGGTATGACGAACGAAAACAGTCGGCCGAAGGTGATGCTCGTAGTCGCGCACCCGGACCACGACTCGGCTACCTGGGCCGTCGCGCGGGCCATCGAACAGGGCATCCGGTCCGCGGGAAGTGCCACCGCCACAACCCACGACCTGGTGGCATCCGGGTTCGATCCGGTCTACGGAAAGGCAGATCTGGCGCACCACCGAGGGCTTTCGGGACTACCTGCCGACGTCAGGCGTGAGCAGGAATTCCTCGAGTCGGCGGAGGTTACCGTCGTCCTCTTTCCCGTCTACTGGTGGTCCATGCCCGCGCTCGCCAAAGGCTGGTTCGACCGGGTTTTCGGGGCCTACGACGATGTTTCGCACGGTAGCCCGAGCGCGGTGCGGAAGCTTCATCTGGTCGCACTGGCCGGTCTGGGCGAAGGTACGTTCGACCGGCACGGATACAAGGCGGCTTTGACCACCCAGACGATGCACGGCATCGCCGACTATTCCCAGATCGGCGATTCATCTATCGAATTCCTCTACGACACCGAATCCAAGGACCCGGCAATCCACGAGCAACTGATCGCTCGTGGATACGAGATCGGCGCCGAGATGGCTCAGCGCGCGCAGCCGGCATACGACCGGGTGGCAGTCTGAGTGGAGCGGTTATCACCGTGTGTTCCGATCCGGAACTGGAACCGGTGGTCGACGACCGGCTCGCCGACGTGGTTCACGGTGAATGGACCGCGACCGGAACGTCATGAACCGGCGCACCATTCATCGGCCACTGGCGGGGGCGTCAGTAGAGGAAGTCCGCGAGGATACGGGCAACTTCGGCGGGCACTGTGGAGGGTGCGAAATGCATCTGCCCCGGCAGGGTTTCGAGGCGGGCGCCCGGCATCACCACCGCGAGCCGTTCGATGGTTTCCGGCATCGGCTGCCAGGTGTCCGAGCCGCGCATGAGCAGCGTCGGCGTCGTCACCGAGGCCCAGCGGTCCAGGTAGCTGGTGTCGCCGACCATCGATTCCAGGTCGCGGCTCCAGCCGTCGGAGTCGTCGGGGGTGTCCGCGGCGGCCTCCATCGCCTCCGACAGGTCGAGCATCGCGGCCGGAACCCGGGCCACTTTCTCGGCCAGTAACCGCTGGGCTCGGGCGTGGTCCCCGTTCGCCGTGAGCAGCTCGAATCGCGACAGGACGGGTGCGAGCTCGGCGCCCGCCGCGTACAGCGGCGGCTCCCACAGAGCCAGCGAGCGGACCGCCAGCCCGGATGCCGCCGCGTGCAGGGCCACGGTCGCACCGTACGACATGCCCACGAGGTGGGCCGGCCGGCCGATCATGTCGATGATCGTTCCCAGATCGCGCACCTCGTCCGCGAAATGTTTCGGCGCGTGCCCAGGCCCGCTCGGTGCATAGCCGCGCCGGGCCGGCAGCCACAGCTCGAACCGGTCCGGCAGGTGCTCGGCCACCGGCTGCCAGGAATGCAGCCCGCCGCCGGAACCGTGGATCATGATCACCGGCGACCCGTCACCGGCACGGTGGTAGCGGATCATGGTCCCGTCGAACGATCGGAAGCTCGCGGGCGGCAGGTCGGTGAACAACGGCATGCGCATACTCTCGCAAAAGTCGTCCCCACCCCTCCAGCGCATTAGCGTCTCGATTGTCGCGGGCCGTATTCGTAGCTGCGCGCGGTGAAGCCGTATCGGCCACCGAGGGTGCCGATCCCGATCGGTCCTGCGACCATGGCCCCCGGACCTCTGGGCGGAATGCTCGATCGACCTCATCGGATTCCGTTTCCGCGAGTGCGGGTGAGCTGTTCGCGCCGGATTGTCCGTCGGCGTGTTCAGAAGAGGGTCGGCTCGCCGAAGCCCGCGGTGCGTTCGATGGTGAGTAGGCGCTGTTTGGTGTCGATACCGCCGGGGGCGGAGAAACCGTGCAGGGCGTGGTCGGCGGCCAGGACGCGGTGGCAGGGGATTATCAGCGGGATCGGGTTGCGGCCGAGGGCTTGGCCGACGGCCTGGGCGGCGCCGCGCGCGCCGATACGCTCGGCGACCTCGCCGTAGCTGAGGGTGCGGCCCGGGTCGATGGCGCGGGTGACGGTGTAGACCGCGCGGTGGAATTCCGGCAGGCCGGTGAGGTCGAGCGGGATCCAGCGGAGATCGTCGAGGTCGCCGTCGAGGTGGGCGCGGATTCGGGTGAGCATTGCGGCGCGGGGCCCGGTTTCGGGGATGGCGACCCGGCGGGTGTCGTCCGGGAGCCGGGTGGTCAGCGGGTCGTGGCCGGGCAGCCGGAACCGGACCACCGCGTCACCGCGCCAGGTGACGGCGCAGCGGCCGATTGCGGTATCGAAATCCGTCGCGTCGAATGGAGCGGTGCCGGGCATGCCCATAGTCTGCCCGCGCCCACCGACAGCTGCGGAAACCGGATCGATCGCGGGCGACACCGTGACGTGACGCACCTGTTGTCATACTGTCAATATGTCCGCGGGCGGCCGCGGGCAGACACTGGATCGACGACGAACCGAGGTAAGGCGTGAGCACACCATCCACCGCCACCAAGCAGGGCCCGCTCGCGGGCATTCGCGTGATCGAACTCGCCGGGATCGGGCCGGGGCCGCATGCCGCATTGCTGCTCGCCGACCTCGGCGCCGATGTGGTGCGGATCCAGCGGGCCGGCCAGCTCCCGGGCGGTGCCGATCGCCCGACGCTGCGCGGCCGCACCGTCGTGGAGGCGAACCTGAAGGATCCGGCGGATATCGAGAAGGTGCTCGGTCTGGTGGAGAAGGCCGATGTGCTGCTCGAGGGGTTCCGCCCCGGCGTCACCGAACGGATGGGACTGGGGCCCGACGCCGCCCTGGAACGTAACCCGCGCCTGGTCTACGGGCGGATGACGGGCTGGGGCCAGTTCGGTCCGCTGGCCGACCGCGCCGGTCACGACATCAACTACATCAGCCTCACCGGTGTTCTGCACGCCATCGGCCGTAAGGGCGAACGGCCCGTGCCGCCGCTGAACATGGTCGGCGATTTCGGTGGCGGTTCGATGTTCCTGGTGTTCGGTGTTCTCGCCGCCCTGGTGGAACGCCAGAACTCCGGGAAGGGACAGGTCATCGATGCCGCCATGATCGACGGCACGCTGGCCCTGTCGCAGATGATCTGGGCCTTCCGCGGTATGGGCGCGTGGAGTTCGGAACGCGGCACCAACCTGCTCGACACCGGTATGTCGTTCTACGACACCTACGAAACCTCCGACGGCAAGTACATGGCGGTCGGCGCGATCGAACCGCAGTTCTACGCGCAGCTGCTGGCCGGCCTGGAAATCGATCCCGAGGGCCTGCCGTTCCAGATGGACCCGGCCGGCCAGGACGAGCTGAAGAAACTCTTCACGGACAAGTTCCGCAGCAAGACCCGCGACGAATGGGCGGAGATCTTCGCCGGCACCGATGCCTGCGTCACCCCGGTTCTCACCTTCGAAGAGGCCACCGAGAACGAGCACATCGCCGCCCGCGGTTCGCTGCTCGAACTGGAGAACGTCACCCAGCACGCCCCCGCGCCGCGCTTCTCCCGCACCCCCAGCGGAGTTCCGACCCCGCCGCCTACCGAATCGACCCCGATCGATTCGGTCTGGAGCTGATGAGTCTGTAACGGTCGGCTCGCGCCGATCGTTACGGGTTGCCGCCGCCCGACAGTGGCCGCCGTCCGGCGAAGCGCGGCTCCCGGGGGCACGCACGGTTTTCGTACGTGCCCCCGCGGGCCGTGGTTTACGGAATGCCTCGGACCGGGATCAGTGGGCGAGGCGCCGGAACTCCAGGATGGTGGCGATCGCGTAGCCGATACCGCCGGCGACGGCGAGGACCCAGAAGGGGCCGGATGCGCCGAAGCAGAGGGCGACGCCCGCTACGAGGGCGAGCCACGCACCCAAGCTGTAGTGCAGGACATTGCGGCGGGCGGCGCCTTCGGCGAGATAGATGAGGCCGACGATCAGGCTGGAGCCGGCGGGCCACAGCACGGACTGCAGACCGGGCGAATCCAGCGTGGCGGTGAGACCGGTGATGGTGACGGCGAGTGCGGCGAAACCCACCACCCAGGACAGGCCCAGGAGTTTGCCGCTCAGCGCTTCGGTTTCGGGCATGGCCCGCTGGGCACGCAGGGCCGCGACGGTCGCGCACACCGTGCCTGTTACGAGGCCGATTGCGAGTAGGGATATGGGTAGCCATGTGGGCAGGGCAACCAGTGGCGCGGTGCCGGTGGAAATCGCCGCGGCCCCATGGCCGATGAGATAGGCGAGTCCGAAACCGATGTAGGCGGCGCGGTTGTCGACCTCACCCGGACGGGTGGGCGAGACAGCGATGGGGGCGGTGGCGGTGGTCATGCTGGGTCTCCAGGGGTGTGGTGCGAACGGACTCTCGTCGCGTTGTTCAATCGGAGTGCGTGTCCGGTACGAGAACGACCTTCCCGGCCACAGTGCGGGACTCGGCAAGGGCCAGCGCGGAGGCGGCCTGGGAGAGCGGGAATTCCGCGGCGATCTGCGGAGCGATCACGCCGTCCGCGACGAGCCGGAGAACCTGTGTGAGGTCTTCGCGCAACCGGCTCCGGAAAGTGTCGAGGCGGCGTTTGCCGGCCCAGAAGTTGTAGAAGTGCGCGCTTTTCCGGTTGGGCAGGTAGTTCCACAGCGTCAATCGCGCGAACAGTTTCAGTACCGGCAGTTGTGAGTTTCCTTCGATGTCCTTGGTCGCCGCGGTGCCGTAGGACACCAGTGTTCCGCCGCGGCGCAGCAGCCGCCACGATTCGACCACGCCGGTGCCGCCGACATGATCGAATACCGCGTCCACACCGTCGGGCGCTATTTCCCTGATCCGGCGGTACATTTGCGGGTCGCGGTAGTCGACCGGAATCGCGCCCAGTTCGCGAACCGCGGGATGGTGACGTGGCGAAGCCGTGCCGATCACTGTGACGCCGTGGTGGCGGGCCAGTTGTACGAGCGTCGAGCCCACACCGCCGTTGGCGCCCAGTACGACGATCGTCGCGCCGGTGCGGACTGCGGCGGTACGGTGCAGCATCTGCCAGGCTGTGATGCCGTTGACCAGCACAGTTTCCGCGGCGGTGGCCGTCACGCCGTCCGGTACCGCCACCAGGTCGGCGGCATCCAGCAACAGGGCACTGGCCCAGCCGCCGACTTTGGTGACCGCGGCGAAACGGCCGCCGACGAGATCGGGGTCCACTCCCGGGCCGGTGGCCGTCACCGTGCCGACCACGTCGTATCCGGGGACGAAGGGGAAGGGGGGCTGATCGAAGTATTTCCCGCGGCGCATCTGCTGCTCGGCGAACGAGATGCCCGTGGCGGCAAGAGTCAGGACGACCTGCCCGGGGGCGGGCGGGGGGAGTTCGCGGGTGGTGATCTGGAGGCCGTTCGGTTCGACTTTGCCCGGCAGGACTATTTCGGTGGCGTACGTGGTGACGGTGCTGTTGCTCATGATGAGTATCCGTTCGCTTGAGTTAACGAGTGTAAGGTTACGCGCGTAATCTGAATTTGCGCAAGAGCTAACACCTGTAAGTTTTGTTGTGTAAGGTGAGGGCATGCAGGAGGAGACAGCGACCCGCACCCGAGTTCGCAACCGTCGCGGCGAAGGGGGCCGGCTGCGGGACGAGATCGTGACGGCGGCGGTGGAACTGCTCGACGAGAGCGGCGAGGAAAGCGCCGTCACCCTGCGCTCCGTCGCCCGCCGCGCGGGGATCGCGGCCCCCTCGATCTACCGGCATTTCCCGGACCAGCCCGCCATCATGCTCGCCGTAGTACGCAATGCATTCACCGAGCTGGACGAACAGCTACGTGCCGCCCGGGACTCCGCCGCGGACACACCCCGGGCACGACTGCTGGCCTTATGTCAGGGCTACCTGGAATTCGCCCGCACTCGACCCGGTCGCTACCGGGCGATGTTCGCCGGGGTCTGGATACCCGACCTGACCCGGGCGTCCATAACCGAGCAGGATATGGCCGCGCTCGGCCAGGACACGCTGGCACTGCTCACCGGCGCCGTCACGGATTGTGTCACCGCCGGCTGCGCCACCAGCACAGACGCCCGGGCCGACACCGTCGCGCTGTGGCTCGGCCTGCACGGGCTCGCCCACCAGCGAATGGTTTCTCCGTCGTTCCCATGGCCACCGGATATCGCCGAACGTGTCATCACCGGCCTCGCACACCTCACCGAAAGCTGACGGGCGGCCGCGGCCGAAACACCGAACAGAGCCGGCGAGTAACGGCTACGGTCACCGGGATCCTTCAGAACCAGGTGGTGGGGCGGATGTAGTTGGCCAGGTCCACCAGGGCGTAGCGGTGGCGGCGGCCGGGTGCCTGCCGTGCCAGGGTGCGGAGGCCTTTCTCGGTGGCGTCGCGTAGGGCGTTCTCGGTGAAGGCGATACCGATCAGCGGTGGGTTCGGGGCGGTCGGGGTGTTGCCGGCCTGCAACCAAGCGAGTGCGCTGCCCAGGACGATAACCCGTAATTGCAGCGCGCGGCGTTCACCGGGCGGGAGTGCCTCCACTCGCTGCGCCGCCCGCCGGACGGTGTGTTCCGGGAGATCGGCTACGGGAGCGCTGGTGAGCAGCAGCAGTACCGCCGTCATCCGGGCGGTGGTGAAAAAGCGTGAGGACCCGGGGACTTCGTCCAGGGCGGTCACCGCCTCGGCATAGCGGCCCGTGGCCGACAGGAGGCGGGCCAGGCCGAATGCGGCGCTCACCAAGCCGTGATCGGTGCGCCATGCGGTGGCGTAGAAGTTCTCGGCGTAGGCGCGCCAAGCCTTGGTCTCATCCGGGTGCCAATGCTGGAGTACTAGTTCGGCGGTCCCGGCGAGTGCCAGCTTCGGCGCCAGCTCGCCCGGCAGCACACGCAGTACGGCATCGAAGGCGGAATAGGCCTTCTCGTAGTCGTTTTCGCGTAACCCGGCAAGTCCCGTATACCAGTCGATCCGCCAATCGCGGCGGCCCGCGCGCGGGACCGCGTCCAGCAGTTCGCCCGCATCACCGACCCGCTCCGAATCGAGCAGGATGCGGGCTTCGGCCAGTCGCAACTCCAGTTCCAGATTCTCGGGGGCGGCCGCCGGGTCGCGTGCCAGGTCCTCACGCGCTTCGTGCAGGGCAGCCAGCGCCTGATCGGGTTCGGCCTGCAGGATATCCACCAGCCGGCGGGCGGCCGGGTCGGTCGGCGACGGTAGCGGGACCGGGAGCGCGGCGGCGATATCCGTGGCGGAGAGGGCGGTGTCGTGGTCGGCGCCGTCGGCGTACGCATCGGTCAGGCCGATCAGCTGCTCGGTGCCGAAGGCGGTGCGCTGTTTACCGAAAACCACCGACCGATGCGGATGTTCGGCGCCGGTATCGAGGGCGAGGATTTCGCGCAGCACCCCGGCCAGCTGGTCGGCCATCGCACCGGCCGACCCGAACCTGCGATCCGGTTCGGGATCGGTGGCGCACAGCAGCAGGCGATGGAACGATTCGTATTCGGCCAGGACCGGCTCGTCGTCGGGGGCGGGCAGGCCGTCGCGGTAGGCGCCGTGCTCGGTGGGGATGTTCAGGGTCAGCACGGCCAGCGTGCGCCCGACCGTATAGATATCGGAGGCGACGGTCGGCCCGGTGCGGGCGATCTCCGGAGCCTGGAAACCTCTGGTGCCGTAGAGATTCCCGTAGGCCTCGATCGGCGCCACCGCACCCAGGTCGAGCAGTTTGACCTGATCCTCGGTGACCATGATGTTGTCGGGTTTCAGATCGTTGTAGGTGAGCCCGGTGGCATGCAGGTAGTCGAGGGCGGGCAGCACCTCGAGCACATAGGCGATCGCCTGCGCCACCGGAATCCGTTCGGGGCGGCGGTGGTCGTCGAGCATACTGCGCAGCGAACGGCCCCCCACGTACTCCATGACGATGAACCCGATCGGCTCACCCGCCGGGGTGCGATGTTCGACGAAATTGTGGATCTTCACGATCCCCGGATGGGCGACCTCGGCGAGGAATTCGCGCTCGGCCACCGCCACGGCCTGCGCTTCGATATCGTCGGCGTGCAGCAGGCCCTTGAGCACCACCCAGCGGTCGCTGACATTGCGGTCGATCGCCAGATAGATCCAGCCCAGCCCACCGTGCGCGAGGCAACCTTGGATTTCGTACTGCCCGGCGACCATATCGCCGGGGCGCAAACTCGGCCGGAAGTCGAAATGGGCGCCGCAGTTCGCGCAATCCCCGCGGGTGGTCGCCGGTCCGCTCGCACTCGCCCGGCCCACCGGGTTCCCGCATCGCCAGCAGAACCGTTTCCCTTCCGCGACCACCGGATCGGTCAGGACCGCTGCAGCCGGGTCGGCGGGTTCGACGCGCGGGACCTCGACCAGCCCGGCCACCAGCGTGCGCACGGTGGGCCGGGAACGTACGGTCCGGGTACTCCGCCCGGTCCGCACCTGACCGCCGCTGCCCCGGCCCGACCCGAGGCTGGTCCCGGCGTGCAGTTCGCCGGACCCCACGGCAGCGGTGCCGGGTACCGCCGCTGTGCCCGGCACTGCTGCCGTATCGGGTACCGCGGTCGTCGTGTCGGAGACCGCCGCCGTACCGGGTGTCGATGCCGTATCGGAGCCACCGGCCCCACCGGTGCCAGTGACCTCACCGGACCCGCCGGCGCTACTGGCCGCGGGTGCCGCGGTTGTACCGAAAGCCGTGTTGTGACGAGGAAAAGCGGTGGTGCCCGGCAGTGTGGTGACAACGGAGTCGCCTTGCTCGGATGTCCTGGTTTCGAACGCGGTGGCAGAGGGCTCCGCCTCCCCGGCATCGCCGGATATCGCTGAGTGTTCCTCGGTGTCGCGGGGACGGGCTGTCTCGCCGCTCGGTTTCTCAACAGGACCGGTGTCAGGCGGCTCGGGGGTTCCAGATGTCCGGTCGCGATACCGGGTGGGTTCGACGGCGCGGGTTTCCGGCGGCTCCGGGTCGTCACCGGAGCCGGGGCGGTTGCCGGACTCGTCCGTCGCCACCGGCGATCAGTCCCGGTAGGTCGCCGGCGGGGGCGCCGGAGTGGGGCCGAGGGCGGAGAGCCACTGACTGTAGAGCCGGCTCCAGGTACCGTCGGCGCGGATGCGGTCGAGGGTTCCGTTGACGAAGCGCACCAGATCTTCGTCGCCCTTCGGGATTCCGATTCCGTACGGTTCCTGGCTGATACTCGGGCCCACCAGTTCGGTATGCGGGTCCTGGGCCGCGAGGCCGGCCAGGATCGAATCGTCGGTGCTCACCGCGTCCACCTGCCGCTGTTGCAGCACCACCAGGCAGTCGGCCCAGGTGGGGACGGTGAGAATGGACGCTTTGGGCTGGATTCGCCGGATATGTTCCAGCGAGGTGGTACTGCGGATCGTGCAGACCCGTTTACCCGCCAGGTCTTTCAGGCTCTCGATACCGGAGCCCTGGACCGCCAGCACGCGCTGATGCGCCTGCAGGTACACCGTGGAGAACGCCACCCGCTGCAACCGCGCGCAGGTGACGGTCATCGTTTTCACCACCATATCGACGCGGCGGTCGATGAGCGCGTCTTCCCGTTCTTCCGAACCGAGGCTGCGGTATTCGATCCGATCGGGGTCGCCGAACAGGTCACGGGCCACCTCGCGGGCGATATCGGCGTCGAATCCGACGATGACACCGCTGTTGGGGTCGCGGAAGCTGAACAGGTTACTGCCGGTGTCCAGCCCGACCACGAGGCGGCCGCGGGCACGGATCCGGTTCAGGGCGGGCCCGGTGGCGGCGGGGCCGGTGGGGCGCAGGCTTGCGGTGGGGTCGCCGCAGTCCGGGTCGTCGGGTACCTGTACCGGGACGTCGCTGGGTATCGCGGTCGCCTGGGCAGGGAGCGGCGGTTCGGCGTAGTCGCCGTGCGGTGTTTCACTGTGCGGGCCGGGACCGGTGGCGCAGCCGGCCAGCAGCAGTGCGGTGCAGACGATGGCACTGCGCAGCGGCCAGGACCGCACGCCGGAGCGTGGCAGGGCGCGGCCGGTTCGCCGGGGCCGCGCCGCCGGGCGGGGCGGGTTGGGCGCAGGTCTCATCGATACTCCCGCAGTCTCGGCCAGATTCCGAAGGCGATATACGCCGCGGCGGCGATTCCGAGAATCACCGCACCGGGCGCCAGGTAGTCGAGTACCCGGGCGCTGTGGAAAATATTGCTGCGCAGCGTGTCCCGGGTTTCGGTGATACCGGTGGCCAGGGCCTTGTCCAGGGCTTCGACATGCACCGTGGCATTTTCGGCACCGGGCGCGGTGGCGATCGTCGCGGCGCGGGCGAATTCGCCGCGATTCAGTGTTTCGTTCATCCGCTGATGCGCTGCCAGCCAATGCAGCAGCGCGGCACGGGCGTCGGTGGTCGCGCGGTCGGTGTGCCCGGCGAGTAGCTCGTTGAGCCGGGTGATGTTGGCGTCGAAGGTGTGGTCGTAATCGCCGGTGGTATCGCGCCGCACCAGCTTCAGGGTTTCCGCGGACCGCGCCTGCTGCGCCAGGATCCGGCTCTCGGTGAGCCGGGCAGCCGGTACCGTGCCGTCGGAGCGCCCGCCCGACATCGCCGACGCCGATACGGATCCGGCGATCACCGTCCACAGCAACAGGATCAGTACCGCAGCCGAGGCCAGCAGCAGGCCCGGGTTGAATGTCCGGTGCCAGCGCCGCGCCATCAGCCGCTGCGCCCAGACCAGCGCGGCCAGCGCGGCCAGCAGGACGACGATCGAGACCAGCGGCGGCCGCACATGCCGGTCCTGCGCCTCGTCCACGGCGTCCGCCCGGCGGACATACAGTTGTTCGGCCATCGGCAGCAATTCGCTCTGCATCTGGTGTGACGCCTCGCTGAGATACGCCGCCCCGACCGGGTGACCCTCGCGGTTGTTCGCCCGCGCGGTCTCCACCAGACCCGAATAGACCGGCAGCCCGGAACCGATACCGATCCGCTGCCGATCGTCTTCGGCGCCCTCCCCGGACAGGGTCACCAGTTCGGCGCCCGCCTCCCCCAGCGCCTGACTGTAGCGGTCGCGCACCTGCTGTGGTTCCAGGCCGGCGGAGATGAAGGCGGTGGCCGCGGCGGCGTCGGCGACCGAGAGCGAAGTGTAGAGCCGGTGGGCGGCATTGGCGTCGGGTTCGGTACCGGCGAGCAGGATGTCGAGATCGTGCTGGCGGTCGTGCACGCCGGCCGCGGTGATCGCCCCGGATCCCAGGCACAGCACCACCAGTAGCAGTCCGACCCCGATGAGCCGCCCCGGCGACGATTGCGCGAACTGACGCAGCCGCGTGGGATCCAGCCATTTCCAGGCCGTTTCGACCCGGGGCCGGACAAGGCCCGACCACCCGGTCGTGGGCGCGGGTTCCGGCCGGTCCGGTTCGGGCTGGGCCGGTTCGGGTTCGGAGACCACCCGATCCACCGCCGACCGCGTCATGTCCACCCTCCAACTCTGGGCGCCGTGTGCGCTGTATCGCTCTGCGGTATGTGGGCGATCCCGCTCACACCGCTGTCCTGAGCGTATTCGGTATTGTGCCCGCTCGCGCTTCGACGGCCACAACGACCATCCCCGCAGCCGGGTACGGCAGGATGGAAGGGGACGGTCGACGAGGACGGTGCGAGATGCGCGGTGATGGAGACGGGTGGGCTGTTAGCCCCGGTGGGGTACGGCACTGGGGGAAATTCGGTGCGGCCGGGCTGCTGCTGCGCGCCCCGATCGGGGCAGGTGGCGTGGCGGTATTGCTACAGCACCGGGCGCCCTGGAGTCATCAGGGCGGTACCTGGGCGCTACCCGGCGGGGCCCGCGACAGCGACGAGACCGCGGTGCACGCCGCGGTGCGTGAGGCCGACGAGGAAGCCGGGATCAAGGCCGCCGATATCCAGGTGCGCGCCGAACGGGTCACGGCCGTCGCACCCAGTGGCTGGACCTACACCACTGTGATCGCCGACGCCGGTAAGCCGTTGCCCGTCGAGCCCAATATGGAAAGCGTCGAACTGGCCTGGGTGCCGGAGCACGAGGTGGATCAGCGGCCGCTGCATGCGGCGTTCGCGGCGGCATGGCCGGACCTGCGCGCGACGCCGGCGCGAATGGATACCAGTGAATGCCCGCAGACCGATATCGCCGAGCTGGCCGCGACCCTTCCCCGCACGATCGATCTGGGGGCCGAGTTCGTGTGGTTGCACGCCGACCCGGAAGGCCCCGGGGAGCGTGCCGTCCTGCTGAACCCGCCGTATCCGGCCGAGAGGGCCGATGACAGCGAGGTGGTAGCAGCGGTATCGGCGGCCGGTGACCCCGCCGCGGATCCGGGTGCGGCCGTCCCGGCGGAGGCCAGGGTGCTGGGTATCCCGCGCAGCCGGGTGCTCGGCCCGGAGGCGTGATGGTTGCCGCGGGCGAGAACGGCCCGGGCGGTACCGCGGGCTCGCACGTGCCGGCCAGCACTCCCGGCGTGCCCCGCCCCTTTGTGTTGCTCTCGGTGGCGGTGAGTGTCGACGGGTATATCGACGACACCGCCGACGAGCGACTGCTGCTGTCGAACGAGGCCGATTTCGATCGGGTGGACGAGCTGCGCGCCTGGTCGGACGCGATTCTGGTGGGGGCCGAAACGGTGCGCCGTGACAATCCGCGGCTGTTGGTGAAGGACGAGGGGCGCCGTCGGGCACGCGTCGCCGCCGGGAAACCCGAGTACCCCCGGAAGGTCACGGTGACCGCCGCCGGCGACCTGGACCCGACCGCCCGATTCTGGCATCACGGTACGGCCGAACACCCACCGCTCGTCTACACCACCGAATCCGGCGCGCGACGGCTGGCTGAACGGCTGACCGCGCCTGCGGAGGAACGACCGACAGCGCCCGCGCAGGACCGAGGGACCGCATTCGCCGAGATCGTCGCGCTGGGTGCTGAGCTCGACTTCGGGGCTTTGCTCGACGACCTCGCTGCCCGCGGAATCTCGCGGTTGATGGTCGAGGGCGGTGGCCGGATCCACACCGCGTTCCTGGCCGGCGGTCTGGCCGACGAACTTCATCTCGCCGTCGGCCCCGCCCTGGTCGGCGACCCGGAGGCACCACGTTTCCTGTACCCCGCAGCATTCCCGGGTGGCTCCACCCACCGCATGTCGTTGCTCGGGGTAGCGCAGCTCGGGGATGTGGCAGTGTTGCGTTATCGACTCCAGGAGGCCCGATGCCCGAACCCGACCACCACCACTGGATGAACCGGGCGATCGGGCTGGCGCGGCGCAGCCCACCGGTGCCGGGTGCGTTCTCGGTGGGTGCGGTGATCGTCGCCGACGGGGTCGAGCTCGCCACCGGTTTCTCCCGGGAAGCCGATCCCAAGAATCATGCCGAGGAGGCCGCGCTGGCCAAACTCGATCCGGCGGATCCGCGGCTACGTCACGCCACCCTGTACAGCACCCTGGAACCCTGTTCGGAACGCGCCACCAAGACCAGGCTGCCGTGTACCGACCGGGTGCTCGCGGCGGGGATCCCGGCCGTGGTGATCGCCTGGCGGGAACCGGCGACGTTCGTCGTTAACTGTGTGGGTGTGGAGAAACTGCGGGAGCACGGGGTGCAGGTGCTGGAACTCCCGGAGCTGGCCGAGGCCGCGATGTCGATGAACCGGCATCTCGAGCTGTGAACTACACCGGGTAGCGCGCATCACAACCTGGCGGGAAATAGCTCGCCGGGTGCCCGGGTTGAATACCCATGTCGGCGTTCGGACAGCCCCGGGCCGCACCCCATTTGTCGCTACGAGCGACCACCCGCCGAGAGGCGCTTGTTGGACGTCGACCTCGAACAACGCCGCCGGGACCACCACCCGGCGGCGTTTTCGTGCCCGGAGCGTTCAACGCAGACAGGCCGGTCCGAACAGCGCTTTCAGTTCACCCATCAGAGCGGGTGAGGCGGCGATCCGGAACCGGGGGTCCAGCGCGAGCAGCCGGGGCCCCCGGGCGCCGATCAGATTGATGCGGAGCTCGGTGCCGCCGGGATGACGCTGCAGCGTTTCCCGCAGGGCGCGCACCGACCGCGGTGTACACGCGGTGGCGGCCAGGGTGAGAGTCAGGGCCCGGCCGGACCCGTCGGCGGTCAGTTCCGGATCACGCACCTGATCGCCGAGCAGCGACTGCCGGCCCTCGCGGATGCTGACCTGTGCGCCGACGGCCACGACGGCGTCCTCGACCAGAAGCGTGGCGGTATACCGGACAGCGACAGAGCACTGTTCATGCCGTGAACAGTGCCCAGCCGCCGCTTTGCGGGCGGGGGCTGCTGGGGGTTGGGTGATCCTGGCCCGGTCACTGTCCATGCGCTCATTTTGCGGACCGATTACTCTGCGGTAGTACAGGATCCGGCGCTGTGGCTGTTCCACGGCTCGCCCTCTTCGTGGTCGGGGGCTACAGTCCCCGGATATCACCAATGCCGGGAATGTCCGATAATCGAAGCGATCTGTGGTGGAGCACCGCCGATGAGCGACACGGCGGCCGAGACGAGTGCGTTCGTGAGGTGCTGATGAGGGTCGAGTGCTCGTTGGTCGGTCGCCTCCGCCTGGGCGTGAGACGGGCGTTCCTATGACAGACAAAGACCACGGCAAGCTGAATATCGAACTGACGCCGCCCGAGGGGATTCGGGAGGGCGCCAGGGCCGTCATAGAGGGTGTCGAGGAGAACATTCAGTCGCAGGTTCTGCTGCTGGCGTCGAACGAAACGACCTATGACCCGGATATGGTGAGCTGGCTGGACGATCGGGGCATGCTCAGCCCGAAAGGGCTCGACGCCCCGGAGGGCGAGTCCGTCATGATCGAGGGTTACGGTGGGCGCCGCGGTGAAATCGAAAACAGGACCGCGGATATGCAAGCCAACAACGATTCGGTCGACGCGGAGACCTACGCGGCGTTCAAAACCACGAATCACACCTTCCAGGACATCATGTCGAAGGTCCGGGCGCTGCAGGAAATCTTCGACGGGCTGCCGGGCGCCGTAGACATCGACGGCGACGGTGACGTCGACGGCAATGACCATATGCCGATCTCCGCGGAAGCCGAGGCCGTCGGCAGCGCCCTGAACACACTCGCCGAGGTCATCGAACTCGTCGACGGTGTCCAAGCCGAGTACAACGCCGGCGCCGAAAGAATCGAACGCCTCACTCCCGGCAACAGCGGGGACCCGAACACGATCTGGGGTGACCGTTCGCCGACCAGCAACATGACCTTCACCGTGACAGGCGACGCGACCCGGGACAGCATCCTCAGTATTGCCCGCGACGAACTGGGTCGCGGTGTGGCCGAGCGGGGCGGCAGTTCCAATACCGCGTACTACACCGATACCGGGAAGAACACCCCGTACAACATCGGCGACGCCTGGTGCGCCTCGTTCACCAGCTATGTCTGGGAGAAGGCCGGTTACGAGGTCGACTGGACGAACAAGAACTACGTGCCCGCGATCTGGAACGACGCCAAGGCCAACCTCGAGACCGCCACTGCCAACCAGGCCGAGCCAGGCGATCTGATCGTCTTCGATTGGCAGGGGGACGGGAACCCCGATCACATCGGCATCGTGGAATCGGTCAACGGAAGCACCATTACGACCATCGAGGGCAATTCCAGCAATCAGCTGCGGTCCAACAGCTACCAGATGGGCAACGCGGACCTGGTCGGTGTCGTCAAACCGCCCGCCGGCAAGTCGGGCACCGTCGTATAGCGCAGACCCGCTGCCCGCCTGTGCCGCAGCAGCGGATGCGGCTGTGCGCGGCAATCCTGCGCTGTGGGCGCGCACAGGGGCCGGGGAGCGACGATCCGTACGACGAACAGGCCGGCAGCAGTATCGCCCGGCCGCCGGGCCCGGAACGGTCGCTAGCCGGAGCTGACCCGGTAGATACGCAGATCCTCCGGAACTCCGCTGAGCGGCGCGGCGAAGAAACTGCGCCGGTAGGGGCGGGCGGTATGCCCGAGATCGGCCAGCGTCTCGGGTTCCAGCGCGGCGAGCGTGGATTCGGAAATCATCATCCGGCCGTTGCCCGCCGCCTCCATCACCCGGGCCGCGATGGTCACGTCCACGCCCAGCCAGTCGCCGCCGATCTCGCGCGGCGAACCGGTGTGCAGGCCGATCCGCATCCGGGGCCGATAGGTGCCGACGGTGATATCGGCGAGGTTGCGCCGGGCCGCGATCGCGGCTTCGACCGCGCGGTCGGCGGACGGGAACACCGCCATCACACCGTCGCCCATCCGTTTCACGACCTGCCCGCCGCGTTCGGCGATGGGCGGTTCGATGGCGCGGGCAACCTTGCGCAGCAGGTCCAGGGTGGCCTCGTCGCCGGCGGTCAGCGACCACGACGAGAACGACACCAGGTCGGTGAACATCACCGTCATTTCCTGTGTGCCCTTACCGCGGCCGAGGCGTTCGAGCGCGGCCTGCCACACCTGCAGGGCGCCGAAACCGATCTCCCGGGCAGCGCTGGGGCTGTCGCCGACCAGCCGGTCCGCGGCGCGGGCTACGGCGCGGGCGCCGCCGGGGCCGCTGACCGAGAGCGGATCGCCGAAGGCGGGATCGCCCGGGAGCTGCCGGCGGGCCTTACGCAGGACATCGATCACATCGGGACGGTTGTTCGCGGCGTACATGAATGCGGAGAGCGGACCGATCCTGGGGCGGGCCGGTTCGTCTACGTCCCCGGGGTCGGTGTCGACTGCGTCCTGCGCGGTGGTGCTGCCCGCGGCCTCGACCGGCGGGTACGACCCGGCCGTGTCACCGTATCGCCGGCGCTGCCCCCGTCGTGATCGTGTGGTCGCCGTATCACCGTTCTTCCGGACGGGGCTCGGGTCGACGGTCGGGCCCTCGTCGCCGACGCGAGCCGCGGTGTCGTTGTCGACCTCCGGCTCCGGCGCGGTGCTGCCGGAGGGTTTCTCGTTCACGTCCCGAGGGTATCTCAGGGGGTCTGCCGTGGTGGGAGTGCTGAGAATGGTCACCTGTCACCTCTCTATCGGAGGAGTGCGGCACGCCGTTGGGTCCGCCGATGGAAAACGTGTGGTGCCTGACCTCGTCGGTCTCGGGTTCGATAGTAGCCAGCGCCGCGGGGCAGGAGGTGAACTCCCGGTTACCGATAGTGGGCGTTCGCGCCGGCCGCGGATCGATGATCAGGTCAGACGTCCAGGCTGTGATAACGACCACCGGTGCGCGGGGTGGGGGCCCGCGCCCGGGGGGGGGCGCCCCCGCCCGGGTGGTTACCCCCCCCCGGCGGCGGGGCTGGGCCCGCCGAGGCGCGGGGCGCGCGAATTCTCCCGACAAGGTCGCGCACCCGATACCCGAGCGGCGAGGGAAGCGGCTCGGGCGATTCGGGGTCAGGCGTCGCGCCGGTTCACCACCAGCACCGCGATGCCCGCGACGACTACGACGAAGGCGGTGAAGTAGGCGAGGCTGCCCCACACACCCCAATGCCAGTTCGCCGAGGACAGCGAGTCGTCCATCGTCGCGAAGCGGCTCGCGTTCTGGAACGGCAGGAACGCGCTGATCTCACGTCCCACTTTACCCAGTGCGCCGACCAAGGGTTCGATGATCAATTGCCACAGGACGAGCAAGGAGATCGCCGCGGCGGATTGCCGGACCAGCACACCGATCGCGATGGCCAGCACCACATTGAGGAAGGCCAGGATCGGTACCGCATACAGCGCCCGCCAGTTGCCTTCGAGTACCAGCGTCGTGCCCGCGTCTCCCGCGACCGCCTTGGCGATGGCGTAGGCGGCGAACGCCAGCACCGTGGTCAGCACCGCCGCATACAGGCCCACCAGGAGCGCTTTCGCACCCATCACGGAGGTGCGGTTCGGGATGGCCTGGAACGTGGTCCGGATGATGCCGAACCGGTATTCGCTGGTCACGGTCAGGGTCGCCATGATGGACAAGACCAGGATGCCGAAACCGGTGACGCCGAGAAATGCGGTATCGACCGTGATGGCGGGGGGACCGGCGGCCTGTGGGTCGTCGGCGGCGATCCGCCCGATCAGACCGAACAGGGCGGCGAACCCGACGGCCAGCGCGACCACGATCACCGAACACCACCACGGCGAACGAGTGGAGGTGAGTTTGATACGTTCCGCGGCGATCACGCCCATTACTTCGTACCTCCCGTGAACAGCGGCTCCGAATCCGCCGGTTTGCCCGTGATCACGGTGGCATCCGCCGGTGATCCGATCTCGCCGTGGTACTGCACGTCCCCGCCGGTCATCCGCATGAACGCCTCCTCCAGGGAGCCGCGCTGCGGAGCGAGTTCGAAGAGGGTGATCTGATGTTCGGCGGCCAGCGTCCCGACGGCATCGCTGGTGACACCGTTCACGATGAGCGCCGCGCCGTCGGCATTGCCGTCGTTTTCCTTCACCGTCATCCCGTGCGAGGTCAGCAGGCTGCGCAGTTCGTCCAGTTGCGGGCTGCGCACCCGCACCGACGCCTCCGACGCCCGTTCGATGAAATCGGAGGTCGTGGAATCGGAGATGAGCCGGCCGCGTCCGATCACCACCAGATGGTCGGCGGTCTGCGCCATCTCCGACAGCAGATGGCTCGACACCAGAACCGTGCGCCCCTCGGCCGCGAGCCGCTGCATGAACCGGCGGATCCACAGGATCCCCTCCGGATCGAGGCCGTTGACCGGCTCGTCGAACAGCAGCACCTTCGGATCGCCGAGCAGCGCCCCCGCCAGACCCAACCGCTGCGACATCCCGAGCGAGAATCCGCCTGCGGATTTCCCGGCCACCTCCGAGAGGCCGACCAGCCGCAGTACCTCCTCGACCCGCGATTTCGGCAGATCGTTGGAGGCGGCCATCCATTCCAGATGGGCGCGCGCGGAGCGGTTGGGATGGACCCATTTCGCGTCGAGCAGCGCGCCGACCTCACGTAACGGATGCTTCAGCTCGGCATACGGCTTGCCGTGGATCAACGCGGTACCCGAGGTGGGCCGGTCCAGGCCCAGGATCATCCGCATGGTGGTGGATTTACCGGCGCCGTTCGGTCCGAGGAAACCGGTGACCTGCCCCGGTCGCACGGCGAAGGTCAGGTCCTGGACCGCGACGGTCTGCCCGTAATGCTTGGTCAAGCCCCGGACTTCGATCATGCCGACCAGCATGCCCTATCCCCGGAGTGCGCGCGTCGCCCGATGGTCGTGACTCGCGGTCATCCTCGAGGATGAGTCGCCCCCGAGCCACACCCCCGCTGAGTACGCGGGCAGACCAGGGGTACGCCGGATGCAGTATCCGGAGTCGCGACCTCGCGTGGCGGCGACCGCTTCTACAGCCCGGGCGACGAGGCCTGCGCCCAGAACCGTTTCGGTATGCGGCCCGCCTCGCGCGCCCGGTGTCCGGCCCGTACTGCATCCGCCATGGCGGCGGCCATCAAAGCCGGCTGCCGGGCCCGGGTGACGGCGGTCGCGAGCAGCACGGCGGAACAGCCGAGTTCCATGGCGAGGGCGGCGTCGCTGGCGGTGCCGATACCGGCGTCCAGGATCACCGGCACCTGCGCGCGGCTCACGATCATCTCGATATTGTGCGGATTACCGATCCCCAGCCCGGTGCCGATCGGCGCGCCCAGCGGCATCACCGCCGCGCAGCCGGCATCCTCGAGCCGCCGCGCCAGGGCCGGGTCGTCGTTGGTGTAGGGCAGTACCGTGAACCCGGCGTCGACCAGCTGTTCGGCCGCGTCGAGGAGTTCGATGGGGTCGGGTAGCAGGGTGCGCTCGTCGGCGATCACCTCGAGTTTGACCCAGTTCGTATCCAGCGCCTCGGCCGCCAGCCGAGCGGTGAGCACCGCTTCGGCCGCCGTGCGGCAGCCCGCGGTATTGGGCAGCGGGGCGATATCGAGGCGTTTCAGCAGGTCGAGTACGCCGGTACCGCCGGCGGAGTCGATGCGGCGCATGGCGACCGTGGTCAGTTCGGTTCCGGAGGCGAGCAGTGCCTCCTCCAGTACCGTCAGGTTCTCCGCTCCGCCGGTGCCCATGATCAGCCGCGAGCCGAAGGTACGGTCGGCGATCCGCAACGGTTCGTCAGCCACCTTGGACCGCCGTCAGCACATCGATCTCCCAACCGCGCCCGACCGGTTCGTCCCAGCGTGATTTCGGGAACACCGCGCCGTCCACCGCGAGCGCCACACCCTGGCACGGCAGCTCCAGCCGCTGCAGCAGTTCCCGGACGGTGAGCGGGGCGGCGAACTCGTGCTCGGTTCCGTTCACCGTGACACCGATCGGGACCGGCGATCCGGCCGCGGGTGACCCCGATGCTGATGACAATGTCATCGACTACCTCCTGACGATGTGGACGCACCGAATCGGTGCGGATCGGCCGCCGCGACTTCGGTCAGCGGTTGTCCGCCGAGTTCGGCGAGAACAGCGTCGGCCGTGAGCGCACTGGTCAGCATGCCATTACGGCCGTGCCCGGTGGCGGCGATCACGCGGTCGGACAGCCGGCCGATCAGTGGAAGATTATCCGGGGTGCCCGGGCGGGACCCGGCGCTCGCCTCGGTCAGTTCGTATTCACCGATCCCGGGGAGCACGGTTTCGGCGTCGGCGATGAGATCGCGAACCCCGGCGACGGTGACGGCGGTATCGAAACCCGCTTCGTACTGGGTCGCGCCCACCACCACGCCGTCGTCGCGCGGTACGAAATATACGGGCCGCCCGTGGACCCGGGCCCGCACGACGCGGGTGGGTGGCGGTTGCGTCCCCGGACGCTGCCGCAGACGCAGGATCTCACCCTTCACCGGCCGCACCGGCAGCCCCGGCCACAGCGCCGGCGATGCGGCACCGGCGGCGAGCACGATCCGGTCGTGGTCGAGTTCGGCGAGGTCGCGCACCCGTTCCGGGCGTACGGTGACACCGGCTTCATCGGCGGCCTTGCGCAGCGCGGTGACCAGCCGCCGGTTGTCGATGGCGGGTTCCGCGCCGGCGAGCAACCCGGCCCGCACGGTGCGGGCCAGCGCGGGTTCCAGCGCCCGCACCCCGGCGCGATCCAGGAGCCGCAGATCGTGTCCGTGCCCGTTCACCCAGTCGGCGATGGTGTGCAGATCGGCGGCGTCCGCGCCGTCCTGGGCGATGGTCAGCGTTTCGCCGGCCACGTAGACATCGACCCCGGTAACCGCCGCCAGCCGGGCCGCGAAATCCGGCCAGTGGGCCAGCGCCGCCGCCCCGAACGCGAGCACATCGTCCTCACCCGGCCAGCCTTCGGACAGGGGGGCGAGCATCCCACCGGCAACCCATGAGGCGCCGCTGCCGACGGCCGGATCGAAGAGGGTGACCGACCAGCCCGCTTCCGCGGCCCGCCATGCCACGCCGAGCCCGATCACACCGCCACCGACCACGGCGACGGTCGCGGATGTTCGCACTACGTTCCACCTCCTGCAACATTTCCACGTTAGCGCGGTTACGGTGGCAGTTGTGCAACCGTCCTCCGCTCGCCGACAGCTCCCGCCGCGCGATCGTCTCGCGACCGCCCGGCTGTACCTGTGCACCGACGCCCGCCGCGAGAAGGGTGATCTGGCCGCGTTCGCGGATGCGGCGCTGGCCGGTGGTGTCGATATCATCCAGCTACGCGACAAGGGGTCGCCCGGGGAGCAGCGGTTCGGTCCGCTGGAGGCCATGGGCGAACTCGCGGCGCTCGCCGAACTCCGGGCCGCCACCCGCCGTCACGGCGCCTTGCTGGCGGTGAACGACCGCGCGGATATCGCCCTGGCCGCCGCGGCCGATGTACTGCACCTGGGCCAGCAGGACCTCCCGCCCTGGTACGCCCGCCGGATCCTGGGCCCGGATGTGGTGATCGGCCGCTCCACTCGCGACCGTGAACAGGCTCGCCTGGCCGCCGCCGACGAACATCTCGACTACTTCTGCACGGGCCCGGTGTGGGCGACGCCCACGAAACCGGGTCGTGAACCGGCGGGGCTGGAACTGGTGCGGGAAACCGCCGCTGCGGCGCCGGCGCGACCGTGGTTCGCGATCGGCGGTATCGACGGGTCGACGCTGCCGGAGGTCCGGGCCGCGGGCGCGGAGCGTGTGGTGGTGGTACGGGCGATCACGGCAGCCGATGATCCGGAGGCGGCAGCACGAGAGTTGAAGGCCGCCCTGCTGGTGGACTGATCGAAACGGACGCCCGCGCATCGGTCTGCTTCCGGGGCGACCGGCGGTTGCCGCTTACTGCCGGGCCGCTTCTCGACGAACACAGCCGGGCAGCTTCTCGACCGGCTGCTGTGGCGGTACGCCGGTCCCACCCGGCGCAGATGGGCAGGACCGGCGTATCGACAGGGCCGGGAACCACCTGTCGCCGATGGCGGGGAGGCGGTTCCGGGACACCTGTCGATGACTGCCCCGTCGACCGCCGCCGGAAACCTCACAGCAGCGATTGCGCTGCCACGTGGACCGAGCGCAGTGCCGCGAGCCGCACACTCATTCGGCGCCGGGGGCGCGCCGGCTCGGCTCTACCGGCCGCCGGGAGTGGGCAGCAGCCTCGTCACAGCAACCAGAGCACCGCGCCCGCCGCCGCGAGCACCGCGGCCACGGCGAGGCTGATCGCGAGTGGGCGGGTGGTCTTCCAGGTGGAGTAGGCGCCGCCGATCAGGAATCCGGCGAGGGTGAACAAGAGCACTACGGCGACATCGGTGGACACGGCAACCCATTGTGCCTGGTCGCCCCGGGTCGACGCGGTCCGGCACGAACCTGCCGATTTAACAAGCACGCGTGCTTGATTTTTTTCCGGCCGCCTGTGATGCTGAACTCGTACACGACCAGCCCGGGCGCGCTTCCCCGCCCGTAGCGGTAGGAGGCGCAACCGCTGATGAGTGCTCTGGCCGACGATCCGGACATCATCCGGATCGGCAACTGTTCCGGGTTCTACGGTGACCGGCTGACCGCCATGCGCGAAATGCTCGAAGGCGGGCAGCTCGACGTGCTCACCGGCGATTATCTCGCCGAACTGACCATGCTGATCCTGGGTCGCGACCGGATGAAGGATTCCGGGCTGGGTTATGCCAAAACCTTCCTCCGCCAGCTCGAGGATTGCCTGGGTCTGGCGCTGGAACGCAAGGTGCAGATCGTCACGAACGCCGGGGGCCTGAACCCGGCCGGGCTGGCGGAGAAGGTGAGCGAACTGGCGGCCCGGCTCGGGCTGGACGTGCGGGTCGGTTTCGTCGAGGGCGACGACCTGCTCGATCGCGCCACCGAACTCGGTCTGGGCTCCCCGCTGACCGCCAACGCCTACCTCGGCGCCTGCGGTATCGCCGATTGCCTCACCGCCGGCGCGGATGTGGTGGTCACCGGCCGGGTCACCGACGCCTCGGTGGTCGTCGGGCCGGCGATCGCCCATTTCGGCTGGCAGCGCACCGATTACGACCGGCTCGCCGGTGCGGTGGTGGCCGGTCATGTGATCGAATGCGGCACCCAGGCCACCGGCGGTAACTTCGCGTTCTTCACCGAACTGCCCGATCTGGGCCGGCCCGGTTTCCCGCTCGCCGAGATCCGGGCGGACGGCAGCAGTGTGATCACCAAACACGCGGGCAGCGGCGGTGCGGTCACGGTCGATACGGTCGCCGCGCAGCTCATGTACGAGATCCAGGGTGCCCGCTATGCCGGACCCGATGTCACCACCCGGCTCGACACCGTCGAGTTGACGGCCGACGGCCCGGATCGGGTACTGATCAGCGGAGTGCAGGGCGAGCCGCCACCGCCGCAGCTCAAGGTCTCGCTGAACACACTGGGCGGTTTCCGCAACGAGATGGAATTCATCCTCACCGGACTCGATATCGAGGCGAAAGCCGAACTGGCGCAGCGGCAACTGGAATCCTGGCTACCGCAGCGCCCGGCCGAACTCGACTGGACCCTGGCCCGGCTCGACCGCCCCGATGCCGAGACCGAGGAACAGGCGAGCGCCCTGCTGCGCTGCGTGGTCCGCGACCCCGACCCGAACAAGGTGGGCCGCGCCTTCTCCAGTGTCGCCGTGGAACTCGCCCTGGCCAGTTATCCGGGCTGTAGTTTCACCACGCCACCCGGTAACGGTTCGCCCTACGGCGTCTACCGCCCGGGTTTCGTCGACGCCGCCGAGGTTCCGCATACCGCGGTGCGGCCGGACGGTTGCCGGGTTCTGGTGGGTGCGCCCTCGGAAACCCGGGAGCTTGCCGAGGTGCCCGAACCCGAACTCCCCGAACCGCTTCCGGTCGCACCTACGAAACGTGTTCCGCTCGGCAGTATCGCGATGGCCCGCAGCGGTGACAAAGGCGGTGATGCCAATATCGGTGTATGGGTCCGCACCGACGAGCAGTGGCGCTGGCTGGTGCATACCCTCACCGTCGATCGCCTGCGTGAACTGCTGCCGGAGACTGCCGGCCTGGCGGTCACCCGGCATGTTCTGCCGAACTTGCGGGCGCTGAATTTTCTGATCACCGGTCTGCTCGGCGAAGGCGTGGCCTATCAGGCCCGTTTCGATCCGCAGGCCAAGGGCCTCGGCGAATGGCTGCGGTCCCGCCATATCGATATACCGTGGGAGCTGTTGCCGTGAGCACTGTCTGGAACACGCCCGAACGCCGCGAATTGCGCGCTACCGTCCGCGCTTTCGCCGAACGCGAGATCCTGCCGTATCTGGACGATTGGGAACGTGACGGCGAGATCCCGCGGGACCTGCACAAGAAGGCCGGAGCGCTGGGACTACTCGGAATTCAGTTCCCGGAGGTCGTGGGTGGCGCCGGTGGGGACGGAATCGACGGGGCGATCGTCTGCGAAGAACTGCACTACGCGGGTGTTTCCGGCGGACTCTTCGCCTCGCTGTTCACCTGCGGTATCGCCGTACCGCATCTGATCGCCGCGGGCGATACCGAACAGATCGACCGATGGGTGAAACCGACCCTGGCCGGCGAGAAGATCGGCTCCCTGGCCATCACCGAACCCGGCGGCGGCTCCGATGTCGGTCACCTCACCACCAGCGCGCGCCGCGACGGCGACCACTACATCGTCAACGGTGCCAAAACCTACATCACCTCCGGTTGCCGGGCCGACTACGTGGTGACCGCCGTGCGCACCGGCGGTCCGGGCTCGTCCGGGGTATCGCTGCTGGTGGTGGAGAAGGGCACTCCCGGTTTCACCGTCGGCCGGAAACTGGACAAGATGGGCTGGCGCGCCTCCGATACCGCCGAGCTGTCGTACGAGGATGTGCGAGTGCCGGTGGCGAATCTGGTGGGTCCGGAGAATTCCGGATTCCTGCAGATCGCGGCGGCCTTCGTCAGCGAGCGGGTGGGCCTGGCCGTGCAGGCCTATTCGAGTGCGCAGCGCTGCCTGGATCTCACCCTGGACTGGGTGCGTAACCGGGAGACCTTCGGCCGCCCGCTCATCAGCCGGCAGTCCGTGCAGAACACCGTCACCGAGATGGCGCGCCGCGTCGACGTCGCCCGCGTCTACACCCGTGAGGTGGCCGCCCGCGCCGCAGCCGGGGAAACCGATCTGATCGCCGAGGTCTGTTTCGCCAAGAATACGGCTGTCGAGGCCGGGGAGTGGGTCGCCAACCAGGCCGTGCAGTTGTTCGGCGGCCTGGGTTATATGCGCGAATCCGAGGTGGAGCGCCAGTATCGCGATATGCGAATCCTCGGTATCGGCGGCGGGACCACCGAAATCCTCACCGGCCTGGCCGCGAAACGATTGGGGTATCAGGCATGACGACACTGCGCAGCACGCTCGACACCACCACCGCGGAGTACACGGCGGCGGCCGAGGCCATGACGGCCAAACTCGCCGAGGTCGAGGCAGAATTCGAGAAGGTTGTCGCCGGCGGCGGCCCGGAGAAACTGGCTCGGCACCGCAAACGCGGCAAGCTGACCGCCCGCGAACGGATCGAACTGCTCATCGACGAGGATTCGCCGTTCCTCGAACTGTGCCCACTCGCCGCCTGGGGCAGCGAATTCCAGGTCGGGGCGAGTACGGTCGCCGGAATCGGAGTCGTGGAGGGCGTCGAATGCATGATCGTCGCCCCCGACCCCACCGTGCGGGGCGGCACCTCCAACCCGTGGACGCTGCGGAAAACGCTGCGCGTCAACGACATCATCCGCGAGAACCGCCTGCCGGTGATCTCACTGGTGGAGTCCGGTGGCGCCGATCTGCCCACCCAGAAAGAGGTGTTCGTCCCGGGCGGCCGGATGTTCCGCGACCTCACCCAGGCCTCGGCCGCCGGGATACCGACCATCGCACTGGTTTTCGGTAACTCGACCGCGGGCGGCGCCTACATTCCCGGTATGTCCGACCACGTGGTGATGATCAAGGAACGCTCCAAGGTGTTCCTGGGCGGGCCGCCGCTGGTGAAAATGGCCACCGGCGAGGAATCCGACGACGAATCGCTGGGTGGCGCCGATATGCACGCCCGCGTTTCCGGTCTCGCCGATTACTACGCGCTCGACGAACAGGACGCCATCCGGATCGGGCGGCGCATCGTCAAACGGCTGAACTGGCGGAAACAGGGTCCCGCACCGCGGCCGTCGGTGCCGGCACCGCTTTTCGACCCCGAGGACCTGCTGGGTATCGTCCCGCCCGACCTCAAGATCCCGTTCGACCCGCGCGAGGTGATCGCCCGTATCGTCGACGGCTCCGATTTCGACGAATTCAAACCGCTCTACGGTTCGAGCCTGGTCACCGGCTGGGCCGAATTGCACGGCTACCCGGTCGGTATTCTCGCCAATGCCCGCGGCGTGCTCTTCTCCGAGGAATCGCAGAAGGCCACCCAGTTCATCCAGTTGGCCAACAAGACGAACACTCCGCTGCTGTTCCTGCACAACACCACCGGCTATATGGTCGGTAAGGAATACGAGCAGAAGGGCATCATCAAACACGGCGCCCAGATGATCAACGCGGTCTCCAATTCGAAGGTCCCGCATATCTCGGTGCTCATGGGCTCCTCCTACGGCGCCGGGCACTACGGTATGTGCGGCCGCGCCTACGACCCCCGGTTCGTGTTCGCCTGGCCCAGCGCGAAATCCGCGGTGATGGGCGGGGCGCAACTGGCCGGCGTGATCTCCATCGTCGGCCGCGCCTCCGCCGAGGCCCGCGGGCAGGCGTTCGACGAAGAAGTCGACGCCGGGATGCGCGCCATGGTCGAAGCGCAGATCGAGGCCGAATCGCTGGCCATGTTCATGTCCGGGCGGCTCTACGACGACGGTGTCATCGACCCGCGCGATACCCGCACAGTGCTCGGTATGGCCCTGTCGGCCATCCACACTGCACCTGTCCAGGGCGCCGAGGGCTTCGGCGTCTTCCGAATGTGAGGCCGGTCGTGACCGAACCACAGCTCATCACCACTGTTCTGGTAGCCAACCGCGGCGAGATCGCCCGCCGGGTCTTCGCGACCTGCCGCCGGATGGGGCTCGGCACCGTCGCCGTGTACTCCGACGCCGACGCGGCAGCCCCGCACGTGGCCGAGGCGGATGCGGCGGTCCGCCTGCCCGGAAACACCCCCGCCGAGACCTACCTGCGCGCCGACCTCATCATCGCCGCCGCGCAGGCCGCGGGCGCCGACGCCGTCCATCCCGGCTACGGTTTCCTCTCCGAGAACGCGGAATTCGCGCGCGCGGTACAGGCGGCCGGACTGGTGTGGATCGGGCCGCCCGTGACCGCCATCGAAGAGATGGGTTCCAAGGTCGCGGCCAAGAAGATGATGGACGCCGCCGGGGTGCCGGTGCTGGCCGAACTCGATCCCGGCGAAGTCACCGAGGATCAACTGCCGGTCCTGATCAAGGCTTCGGCCGGTGGTGGCGGGCGCGGGATGCGTGTGGTGCGCACCCTGGCCGAACTTCCCGAGCAGTTGTCCGGTGCCCGCCGGGAAGCCGAATCGGCATTCGGCGACCCTACGGTGTTCTGCGAGCGCTACCTCGAAACCGGCCGCCATATCGAGGTCCAGGTGATGGCCGATACACACGGCACGATCTGGGCGGTCGGCGAGCGGGAGTGCTCGATCCAGCGCCGGCACCAGAAGGTCGTCGAGGAGGCGCCGTCGCCGCTCGTCGAGCGCATCGATGCCGCACGGGCCGGTGACGCGAATGGATCTCCCCTCGCAGGTTCCACGGACGGGGCGCAAGGGCACGTGTCGGATGGACCATCGGACTCTGCGCCCACAGGTGGAGCGGACTCGGCTGCTTTCGGCGGCG
The DNA here is from genome assembly GCF_029868325.1 of Nocardia carnea. Classification (GTDB taxonomy): domain Bacteria; phylum Actinomycetota; class Actinomycetes; order Mycobacteriales; family Mycobacteriaceae; genus Nocardia; species Nocardia carnea_C. The sequence continues at coordinate 37,077 of NZ_JARWNW010000096.1, read as the reverse complement.
CCCCGCCGGTCGCAAGGGACGGAAACCGGGTCGGAGCGGGTACACCGGCAGACGGCAGTATGCGTGGCCGGCTGTACGCAGCGGCCCGTCAGGCAGCCGCCGCAATCGGATACACCGGCGCCGGGACAGTCGAATTCCTGGCCGACGAATCCGGTGAGTTCTTCTTTCTCGAGATGAACACCCGGTTGCAGGTGGAACACCCGGTCACCGAATGCACCACCGGCCTGGATCTGGTCCAGCTCCAGCTGGAAATCGCCCAGGGCGGACAGCTCCCGGCGCAACCTCCCCCCATGCGCGGTCATTCGATCGAGGTCCGGCTCTATGCCGAGGACCCGGCGCAGGACTGGCAGCCGCAGAGCGGAACCGTACAGTGCATCGAGATCCCGGCGGTGGCAACCGAGTTCGATCTGCTCGAACGACCCGGTATCCGCTTGGATTCCGGTGTCGCCGACGGTTCGGTGGTGGGCGTCCATTACGACCCGATGCTGGCGAAGGTCATCTCCTACGGCCGCACCCGCGACGAAGCCGCCCGGCTGCTCGCCGGCGCGTTGCAGCGGGCCCGCATCCACGGCCTGGTCACCAACCGTGACCTGCTGGTCCGCGTGCTGCGCCACCCCGCATTCCTGGCCGGTGATACCGATACCGCTTTCTTCGCCACCCACGGCCTGGACAGCCTGTCCGAGCCGCTGGTGAGCCCGGAAGACGAGAAACTGTCGATCGTCGCTGCCGCGCTCGCCGAATCCGCCGCCAACCGGGCGCGTGCCACCGTGGTCGCGGGTGCGCCCAGCGGCTGGCGCAATCTGCCTTCGCAATCGCAACGCAAGTCCTACGAGAGCCGGACGAGCGGCATCCACGAGATCGGCTACCGGTTCACCCGCGCCGGGGTGACGGTCGCCGGGTTCGACGGCCTCGAACTGATCTCGGCCACACCCGATCAGGTGATCCTCGCCGTGCCGGGTGCGCACGGGCCGGTACGCCGCCAGTTCAACGTCGCCCGCTACGACGACCTGGTCTGCGTGGATTCCGCCCTCGGCCCGGTCGCGGTGCGGCGACTGCCCCGGTTCACCGACCCGGCCGACCAGGTCGCCACCGGTTCGCTGCTCGCTCCCATGCCGGGCAGTGTGATCCGGCTCGGCGCCGAGGTCGGCAGCACTGTCAGCGCCGGTCAGCCCATCCTGTGGCTGGAGGCCATGAAGATGGAGCACACCATCGCCGCCCCGGCGGACGGCGTGCTCAGCGCGGTCAACGTCGTGGTCGGTCAACAGGTCGATGTCGGCGCCGTACTCGCCGTGGTGGATCCCTCCGCCGAGGACCACGAACAGCCCGGAAACCAGGAGTAGCAATGAGCTTCATCGAAACCGACGAACGCAAAGAGCTGCGGGCCGCCGTCGCCGCGCTGGCCGCGAAATACAGCTACCGCGACTATGTACTGCCCAAGGCGCGGAACAACGAACCGCTCGACGAACTCTGGCAGGAGGCGGGCGGCCTCGGCTTTCTCGGCGTGAACCTGCCGGAGGAATACGGTGGTGGGGGCGCCGGTATGTACGAGCTGGCGCTGGTGATGGAGGAATTGTCCGCCCAGGGGGCCGGCCTGCTGCTCATGGTGGTCTCGCCCGCCATCTGCGGCACCATCATCACCAAATACGGCACCGACGCGCAGAAGTCCGAATGGTTGCCGAAACTCGCCGATGGTTCGGCCAAAATGGTTTTCGGTATCACCGAACCCGATGCCGGCTCCAATTCGCATCAGATCACCACCACCGCCCGCCGTGACGGGGACGACTGGCTGCTCACCGGCCGCAAAATCTTCATCTCCGGAGTCGATCAGGCCGAGGCCGTGCTGATCGTGGCCCGCACCGAGGACCACAAAACCGGCAAACTCAAGCCCGCGCTGTTCATCGTCCCCACCGACGCTCCCGGGTTCGAGAAGACCCCGCAAGAAATGGACATCATCGAACCGGACCACCAGTTCACCCTGTTCCTGGACGATGTCCGGCTCCCCTCGTCGGCCCTCGTCGGCAAGGAGGATGCCGCCCTCATGCAGCTGTTCGCGGGCCTGAACCCGGAACGCATCATGGGCGCGGCGATGGCCGTCGGAATCGGCCGCTACGCCATCGACCGGGCCGTCGAATACGCCAAGGAACGCACCGTGTGGAAATCCCCGATCGGGGCCCACCAGGGAATCGCGCATCCGCTGGCCCAGGTGAAAATCGAGGTCGAACTGGCCCGGTTGATGATGCTCAAGGCCGCCACCCTCTACGACGCCGGCGACGAGATGGGCGCCGCCGAGGCCGCCAATATGGCGAAATACGCGGCCGCGGAGGCCAGTATCAAAGCACTGGACCAGGCCATCCAGACTCACGGCGGTTCCGGGCTCACCACGGAATACGGCCTGGCCGCCATGCTCGGCGCGGCCCGGATCGCACGTATCGCCCCGGTGAGCCGCGAAATGATCCTCAACTTCGTCGCCCAGCATTCGCTGGGACTGCCGAAGTCCTACTGAGGTCCGGCCGGCAACCGGTCGGTCAGAAGAAGAGGAGGTCCGCGGATGACGAGGCTGAATACCCCGGCAGCGTCGCCGGTGGGCCCCGGCGATCCAGTGGTTCGTCCGGTGGCGCGAGCGTCGGGCCGGGTCGTCGCCTATCACGAATCGCCGCATACTTGTAAAGGCAGGCTCCCGTGACCGAATCTCCCGGCCAGGTGGTGCGCTACGCCGTCGAAGACGGGTTCGCGACCCTCACGCTCGACTCCCCGCACAACCGCAACGCCATCTCGTCCGCACTGGTGACCCAGCTTCTGGAAGGGTTCGAACGCGCCGCCGGCGATGCGGCCGTGCGCGGTGTGGTGCTCACCCACACCGGCAACACCTTCTGCGCGGGCGCCGATCTGAAGGAGGCGGTGGATGCCGACCCGGCCGCGGCGGCCGATATCCGCACCCAGTGGATGGTCCGGTTACTGCGCACGGTCCTGGAGCTGCCGAAACCGGTGGTCGCCCGGGTGGACGGCCATGTCCGGGCCGGCGGTATGGGTTTGCTCGCGGCCTGCGATATCGCCGTCGCGGGCCGCGGCAGCAGTTTCGCCCTCACCGAAGCCCGGCTCGGTTTGGCGCCCTTCGTCATCTCCTTGACCCTGTTGCCCAAGCTGACCGCCCGCGCCGCCGACCGCTATTTCCTGACCGGTGCGAAATTCGACGCCGATACCGCCGAACGGATCGGGCTCATCACCCTCGCCGCCGATGATCCGGCGGCGGCGACAGCCGGTCTGCTGGCCGAACTCCGGCAGGGCTCACCCCAGGGCCTCGCCGAGAGCAAACGCCTCACCACCGCCCGAGCGCTTGCCGAATTCGACCGCAGCGCGGAGGAATTGGCGCAGCGCTCGGGCCGTTTCTTCGGTACCCCGGAGGTGATCGAAGGAATGACGGCGTTTCTGCAGCGCCGGCCACCCCGGTGGGCGGCGGAACCGAGCGCGCCGCCGGCCGAGCCTGCCACCGCACGACAGACCCCGTCGCCACAGGACTCCGCCGGCTCCGCGGACCGGGCCGCGGAATCGCGCTCGGCAGAATAGACCGTTATGGCGACACCGAACGAACCCAAACAGGACCGCAGCCGGGCCACCCGGCAGCGGCTCCTGGAGGCGACCATCGACTGTCTGGCCGAAATGGGCTGGGCTGCCGCGACGGTTTCGGTGGTCGCCGAACGGGCCGGAGTCTCCCGCGGTGCCGCACAGCATCATTTCCCCACCAGGGAAGACCTGATCACCGCCGCCCTCACCTACATGTTCGACACCCGCACGGACCAGGCGATGAAGGCGGCGGTCACCGAACCCGGACCGGCCCGCACCGAAGCGGTCGTCGCGGGTCTGGTCGAGTCCTACACCAGCCCCCTCTTCAAAGCGGCTCTACAGGTGTGGACCCACGCCGCCGCCGACCCGGCGCTGCGCGAACGGATAGTCCCACTGGAGGCCCGTTTCGGTCGTGGCGCCCACCGCCGCGCTGTCGAAGCCCTCGGCGTCGACGATTCCGACCCGGTAACCCACCACCTGGTCCAGGCGACCCTCGACCTCGCCCGCGGCCTGGGCCTCGCCGATGTCCTCACCGATGATTCCGCCCGCCGCAAACAAATCGTCCACCAGTGGGCCGCCACCCTGCACGAAGCCCTCGAGGCTCGGCGGTAACTCCTGAGCAGCCGGGTCGTATCCGGGCGGCGGGTTGTCGTCGCCTCCGTCCTGCACGGATTCCTTTACCTCCCAGGTAATCGCCACACCGCATCGCGCACTGCGAATATCGGCTGACACGGAACGAATCAGGAGAACCCAGTGACCGAAACCGCCGTTGCCGAGACCACCCGCGCCACCGTCGAGAGGTTTCTCGCGGCCCGCTCCACCGCCGATACCGCGGCTCTCACCGCGTTGTTCGCCGACGAGGTCGATTGGCAGCTGGCCGCGAACCCCGTGGTGCCCTGGATCAAGCCCCGCCGCACCGCCGCCGAATGTGCCGCTCAGTTCGATGACCTGATGGCGCATGTCGTCCCCGAGGACGCCCGCGCCGATATCGATACCTTCCTGGTCGACGGAGCGGAGGCGGTTCTGTTCGGTCACGTCGCCGGTCGGGTACGCGCCACCGGAAAAACCTTCGAAGGCCCTTTCGCCCTGCGGCTGACCGTCGAGAACGGCCGCATCACCCGCCACCATCTCTACGAGGACAGCGTCTCCATCGCCCAGGCCTGCGTCCGCTGACCGGGGCCACCTCGCACCGATTCAGGCGTTCAGACTGGTCGTCACTTCGCGGTACGCCTGCGTGGCGGCGGTGAAATAGGCGGTCAGCCCATCCCGCTGTGCGGGAGTGAGTTCGGTGATCGCGGCGGCGATCGGTGCCTGCACGCGGCCCAGGATTTCGCCCAGTTGCTCGGGTTGCCGGCCGGTGGCGCGTACGAGTACTCGGCGGCGGTCCGCTTCGTCGGGTACTCGTTCGGCGAGGCCGGCGTTCGCCAGGCGGTCGACTGCGCGGGTGGTGGCGCTCGGGGATAAGCCCAGTCGTTCGGCCAGCTGTCCGGTGGTCATCGGTCCGTCCACATCGAGCAGGCTCAGGGCCTGGTAATCCGTGGCGCCGAGCCCGCATGCCTCGGCGGCGGCCAAGTGGAATTGGACGACCGAGGCGAGGTAGCGGCGATAGATCTCCGGGGCGACGGCGCCGTTGACATTCGATTGCATGGAAGCAATTATTGCATGCATGCACACAAAATCGAACTCGCCGGAGCACCCAACCGATACCGGCAAGACGCCCCCGCGTCCCGAGCGCACGCGCCGCAGATGGCCGTATGTCGCGGGTGCTGTGGCCGCGGCGATCGTGCTGGCGGGCGTGGGCGTCTATGGCTGGCTCCGGGCCACCTCCACAGTGGCGAACCCGGGAGCCGGCTCCTGCGAGGAAGTTCCGGTGAGTTGGGGCAGCACACCGCCGGACAGTCAGGCCCTCGCGGATATCTGCGCCACCATGGCCGGTCTCGTCACAGCCTGGGGTGAGAACGACGCGGCGGCATACGGCGCCTGGTTCACTCCCGACGCCACGTACACGACATGGGTCGGCACTCACTACGTGGGCCGCGACGATATCGTGCGCAGCCACCGCGCGCTCTTCGAGGGGCCGCTGGCCGGAACCGAGTTGGCGGACCGGTATCTCAGTTTGCGGTTCCTCACCGGAGAGGTCGCAGTACTGGTCACCCGCGGCGATACCTACGAGGGCGACGTGCCGGATTCACTCGCGAAAGTCCAGTCCTACACGTTGGTGCGGCAGGACGACGGCTGGCGAGTCGCCGCATTCCACAACACCGAACGCGGCAAGGTCATGGAACGTATCCAGTTCCTCTGGTATCCCGGAACTCGTCCCACTGCCGAATAGCGCCGTGCGGTCCATCGCCCGAACCGGCTGCGGCGCATATCAGGCCGGCACCGTCGACAGACGGTGCCACGGGACTCGCCCGCCCAGGATTCCGTCGATACTGAATCGGCCCGCGCCGGTACACAGCAACAGCAGCGCGCCGGCGCCGAGTGCCACCACCAGTTCGCCACCGCCCTCGCTCACGAACAGCCCTTTACCGATATGCGCGATCAGGTAAGCGCCGGTCATATTCGCGAACAGCAGCGCCGCCCAAATCGGTGTGATGGCACCGAAGATCAGGCCGGCACCGCCGACGAGTTCGATGGTGGCCGCGATGATCGCGGAGAGGTCCGGTAGCGGGGCGCCCATCGACTCGAACCCCTGCTGGGTTGCCGAAATGCCGTTGGTGAAGAACTTCTGCCAACCGTGGGCGAGGAAAACGATACCGAGGCCTGCGCGGGCCACCAGGATCAGCAGATTACGGAGAGTGCTCATGGTTTCAGTCCTTGTTCAGTAGTTCGACGATCGCCGACTGCCCGAGCCGCCGGGCATTGTCCAGAGCGGTGCGCCCGGCCCCGTCGCGGATCGACGGGTCGGCACCCGCCGCGAGCAGCGCCGCGACCACCGTCCGATACCGCGGCGACCCGTCGCCGTAGACGATCGCCTCGTGCATCGCGGTCCAGCCCGAGTCGTTGACGTGGTTCACATCCACACCCGCCTCGATCAATCGCCGTACCGTTTCGACGTGGCCGTGTTCGCAGGCGGGAATGAGCGCGGTTCCCCCGTAACGGTTGAGGCTGCGCAGATCGGCCCCGTGGGTGAGTGTCATCTCCAAGATCTCGTCCAGACCTTCCGCGCCGGCATACAGGTACGCCGAATCCGCGAGGTCGTCCGCGGCGTTGACATCGGCGCCCGCGTCGATGAGAGCCCGGGCGGCCGCGGTGGCACGATTCTTGGTGGCGGCGACCAGCGGTGTGCGGCCGCGCTCTCCCCGGGCCTCCACGTCGGCGCCCCGGCCGATCAACTCCCGGACCTGTGCTGCCTCGTTGTCGGCGGCCGCCTGCCACAGCTGCGCGTCGAGCGCGGGATCGGCGATCGGGGGTTGCGATACCGGCGGCGCGGCCGTGTGCTCGACAGGTGTGGCGGTGCCGGCGAATGGGGAAGGCGGCGGCGAGTCCGTCGGTTCCGTCGTGCACGCCGCAGCCCCGACGGATACCGCGGCGAACGCGGCGATAAGCGCTGCGCCGGGGCGCACGGTGGGCCTCATGGGTTCCTCCTGGTCGAGCGGTCCATTCCACCGTGCCCAACAGGAGGGATAGCGTCCAAGACTTGCTACCCATGGTCTCGATAGGCAGCATCTATAGTTGCTCGATGGAGCTGCGCCACATCCGGTACCTGCTCGCCGTCGCCGATCACGGGAACTTCACCCGGGCCGCCGCTGCCCTGCATATTTCCCAGCCGACCCTGTCGCAGCAGATCAAACAACTCGAGCGTTCCCTGGGGGTGATACTGCTCGACCGTTCGGGCCGCACCGTACGCCTCACCGATGCGGGCGAGGCCTACACCCGGCACGCCCGGCTCGCCCTCCGCGACCTCGACGCCGCCGAACGCGCTGTCCACGATGTCCAGGATCTTTCCCGCGGGCACCTGCGGATAGCGATGACACCCACCTTCACCACCTACCTCATCGGCCCGCTCGTCCACCGGTTCCGGGCTGCGCACCCGGGTATCTCGCTCACCGTCACGGAGATGACCCAGAACCGAATCGAAGCGGACCTGATGGCCGACCGCCTCGACCTCGGCATCGCCTTCGCCGGCGAACACGTCACCGGAATCGACCACACCGCCTTGTTCACCGAAGAACTCAGCTTGGTGGTCGGGTCGCAGCACCACCTGGCGACCACGCCGCAACCACTACCGGTCGAAGAACTCACCGGTGAACCACTCGGTCTGCTCACCGGCGATTTCGCCACCCGCCTGCATATCGACCGATATTTCGCCGAATCCGGCATCACCCCGTATGTCGCGGTCGAAGCCAATTCCATCAGTGCCCTACTGCAATTCGTCCGCCGTGGTTCTACGGCCACCGTGCTTCCGGATGCGATCACCCGAGAGCGTCCCGATCTACAGCCGATCGCTCTGAGCCCGCCCCTGCCCACGCGAACCGTCGAACTACTGCGCCGCGCAACGGCATACCATTCCGCGGCCGCCTCGGCGTTCACCGCGATCGCCAGGGGCTGATGTGCCGATATCGGTAACACGCGGCGGCCTCGAACGAAAGAACACGGAGAAGGCCCAGGTAGCGAGCGTGGTCGGTAGTTGGTGAGACGGTTCGGTCTCTCAGGTGGGGCGACCCGGCTCACGCTGTTGTTCGATCACGATCGGCGTTCGCGAACGGTGCCTTCGGTAGTCCGGGTTCGTTGCGCAGCGGGGCATGCGAATTGCGGCCCCGCCCATGAGAAGGGGCGTGCATGGCTGATACACGACGTTCTAGACATACCGACCGAGTCTTCGCCGCGGTTTCGGCATTGGGCGCCAGGCTTTCCGGCGGCTGGTTACGCCATGAACTGCTGGTGGCGTCCATCGTGCTCTCGTTGTTCACGCTGGTGATGGGACTGACATCCGAACACGTGGGGTGGCGGATCGGGTATTGCGCGGCGGGTACCGCGGGTGTCACCGCCTCGGTGCTGGTGCTGCGCAGGGAGGGGCCCCGGCAGTGGGTGGCTTCCCTCGGAATCGCGGTGTCGAACGTGATCCTGCTGGTCGTGTACGGGCGGATGTCCGGCGACCTGTAGACATCTGCGAACTCACTGAGGCAGCCCGTATGCCGGTGACGTGGTCCGCGGCGCAGTCGGACCACGTCACCGGTGCCGCTGTCGACTCAGCCCAGGCCGAACGAGACCCCGGTGAGTTCCTCGGAGACCTCCCACAACCGTTGCGCGGTTCGCACATCACTCGCACCGGCCGAACGGCCGACCAATGCGGGGTAACCGTGGAGTTCGCCGCGGCCGTCCGGCCCCACATAGCTCGCTCCGGGCAGGTCCTGGGTGGCGGCGAACAGGGTGGTCCGGGCGGCCTGCTCCGGTGTCTGGGCAAGGAACCGGCCCGCCAGGTGCACGATCCCGACCAGGTATTTGTTGCGGTCGCGGGTGCCCAGCTCGGTGGCGGCGTACCCGGGATGTGCCGCCGTCGAGCGGATATCCGAACCGGCCCGGCGCAGCCGGCGTTCGAGCTCGAGGGTGAACAGCAGGTTCGCGAGTTTGGCGCGGGCGTAGGCCTTCACCGGGTTGTATCCGCGTTTCGCGAAATCGAGATCGTCGAAGTCGATGGAGCCCGAGCGATGTAAGCCGGAGGACAGCGTCACCACGCGGTCGGTGATCTGCGGCAGCAGCAGGTTTGTGAGCGCGAAATGCCCGAGATGGTTGGTGCCGAACTGCATTTCGAAACCGTCCGCCGTACGGGATTCGGGTACCATCGCCACCCCGGCGTTGTTCACCAGGATCGCGATCTTCCCGTCCCAGGCTTCGGCGAACGCTCGCACGGAGGCGAGATCGGCGAGGTCGAGTCGTCGTACCTCGTTACTGCCACCGATCCGCCGCGCGGCCTCGGCACCGCGGTCGAGGTCACGGACGGCGAGCACGGTATGCGCCCCGGCGCGGGCGAACGCGGTGGCGGTACCGAACCCCACGCCGCTGTTCGCGCCGGTGACGATGACGGTTCGGCCGTCGAGCGCGGGCAGGTCCGCCGCGGTCCATTGGGTGGAACTCATGACCCGACGGTATCGGGCTCGGCCGGTCCCGGCGACCCTTCCGCAGAGTCGTCATCGCGAACTCCGCCCCGGCGCGACCTTCCGAAGCCCGCGCCGGGCGGATCCTGCATCATCCCGGGCACTGCTCAGTCGTCGGTGACGACCACGTCGACGTCGATATTGCCGCGCACCGCGTTCGAATACGGGCACACCTGGTGCGCGGCATCGGCGAGTTCCTGGGCGGCGGCATGGTCGAGGGTAGGGATGACGACCTCGAGGGTGACCGCCAGCCCGAATCCACCGTTGCCGTTGGGGCCGATACCGACCCGGGCACCGACGCTGGAGTCGCCGATCTCGACCTTCTTCGTGCGGGCCACGAGTTGCAGCGCGGAGTGGAAGCAGGCGGCGTAACCGGCGGCGAACAGCTGCTCCGGGTTGGCCCCGTCACCGCTGCCGCCCATTTCCTTGGGCATGGCCAGTTGCAGGTCGATCCGCCCGTCCGGGGTGCGGGTGCGGCCGTTGCGGCCGGCGCCGGTGGAGATCGCTTCGGCGGTGTAGGCGATATCGGGCATGGAATTCCTCATTCCTGGTTGTCGTCCCCGGCCTGCGATTCGCAGAACCGGGTAGCGAGATCACGCAGCAGAACGGCTTCTTCGGGGGACATCTGGAACTTCAGCTGAACTCGGCGCTGGACCGCGGCAACTTGCGGCTGCAAGCGCCGGCCTGCTTCGGTGAGGTGGATGGTGACCAGCCGCTCATCGGCATCCGCACGCCGTTTCTCGACGATCCCGAGCGTCTGCAGCCGCCGCAGCAGCGGTGACAACGTCCCGCTGTCCAGCCGCAACCGTTTGCCGAGCGCCGAGACGGTGATCCCGTCCTCCTCCCATAACGCCAGCAAAGTGACGTATTGGGTGTAGGTGAGACCGAGCTCGCCGAGCCCGTCCCGATAGGCGTTGGACGCTACTCGCGCCGCCGAGTACAGCGCGAAGCAGACTTGCGAGTCCAGCAGCAGGTCTTCATCCACGCCGTTAATAGTGCCACGCAACCTAACCGTGCGCAACTAAGTTGCGCGCAATTCAGTTGCGGCCCGTTCGCCGCTGAGTCGACGGCGGTGTTCACACTCCTCTGGTCGGGCAGTTGCTCGGTCAGAGCGCGTAGCGGTGCACTTTATCGGGGTGGATGACGACGCGGAGCAGATCGCCTGCGAGTATCTCGGCGAGTGTGTCGGCTCGGGACCGGTCGTCGAGGTCCCAATAGCGCTGGGCGAGCCGGGAACACAGATCGTGCGCGCCGTCGGGCTCGATGGCGGCGCTGCCGGAGAGGGACACCCAGCGTTCGAGCTCGCCTACCGGTGCCGCGACGACGATCGAGGCGCGGGGGTCGCGGCGCAGTCGGCGCACCTTCAGCGAGTCCGGTTCCGTGAAGAGCTGGATAGTTCCTTCGGTGGTGGCCTCGAACCAGACAGGCCGGGGTTGCGGCGGCTGGGTGGCTCCGGCGACGGACAGGAATCCGTGCAGGGGGCGTGCGAGGAATTCGAGATCGGCAGCGGTGAGGTGGGCGGAGTCGTCGCTCATAGCAGCGAGTCAACGGCATTTGCCGTTTTGAATCCATAGGTGGAACGCCAGACGATCTGTGTGATCGTCCAGGTGCCGGTGGTGCGCACGGTCCGCGCTGCGGGGTGTAGCCGGAATAGTTGAAAACCATTATCGTTACGGCTATGTCTGTCAACGACCGCTCCACTCGGGCCTTCGATACCGCCGCCACCGATTTCGACCGCCTCGGTGAGTATCTGTGGCGGCCGATTGCCGCGGCGACGTTGGCGAGCACCGCCCCGGCATCCGGTGAGCGAGTGCTCGACGCCTGCTGCGGTACCGGTGCGTCGGCGCTGCCCACCGCGGAGCGCGTCGGGACGGCCGGACAGGTGGATGCGGTCGATCTGTCGGAAGCGTTGATCGATGTCCTGCGGCATCGGGCGTCGGGCTACCCGCAGCTGCACCCACATATCGGGGACGTCACCGCCTGGCCGCACGACGGCTACGACCTGGTGCAGGTCGTGCTGGGGATTTTCTTCTTCCCCGATATGACCGCCGGAACCGAACACCTGATCGGCCGGGTGCGTTCCGGCGGCCGGGCCGGGTTCACGATCTGGCGGCGTGGTGCCGTCGAAACCGCGGGTAAGCATCTGGGTGCGGCGGTTGCCGCGGTTACCGGCGCGACACCGCCACCGCCGCGGCCACCGCATCTCGTCGACGAGCTCAATCAACCGGCCCCGTTCCGCGACTGGCTCGGCGCCCGCGGACTCACCGAGGTCACCGTCACCGAGCACGAACTCCTGCTTCCGATGACGCCCGAGATCGCCTGGCTGCTCGTCACCGGCTCCGGATACGCCGGTGCCCTGGCCGAACTCGACGAGGGGCAGCGAGCTGCCGTGCGCGATGCCTACCTGTCCTCTCTCGACGCCGCCGGAATCCGCGAACTCGACGTCACCACCCTGATCGGTGTCGGCGTTCGCCGGTAGCGGCGTTCGCCTGCCGCGTCGCCGACTGCCCGTTAAAGTCGGTGGGGCCGGCGAAATCGCCGGTCCGGCAAGACGAAAGAGGGCTGATCATGACAGCGATCGGTCGTGGTGGCGTCCGTAATCCGTGGACGCAGCCGACATACGGTTACTACAACACCCAATTCGAGCAGTCGCTCACTGTGCAGGACACCGCCGGGCAACTGACCATGATGCGGATGACCCTCAACCCCGAATCCGCGCCACCGCTGCATTTCCACACCCGGGAAGACGAATTCTGGACAGTGGTATCGGGCCGGGTGCGGTTCTGGCTCGGCGGATCGACGTTGGAGAGCTGCGCGGTGCAGGAAGCCGACCCCGGCGCCTTCGTATTCGGTCCACGCAATGTCGCGCACACGTTTCAGACGATCACCGAAACCGCCGAGGTGCTGATCGGTAACACCCCGGGTGCGCTGGAGGGGTACTTCACCGGCGTCGGTTCGGCGGACGCCCGTCACGACGACGCGAACACCGATGTCCTGGAGGACTACGGTGTCTTCTTCATCGGGCCGGCACCGGTGTGGAGCGACTGGAACAGCTGATCTCGGCTGCCTGTCGGTGGCTCGGGTGAGAATCCGTCCATGCCCGCCGGACGGGACCCGTCCGGTCCACGACAGTGAGGAGTGGATGATGGCCGAGATCATTCGCGATGCCGATAAGGATGTCGACAGCATAAAAAGGCTGACCGGGAGCGGCAGGGGGCGTACTGCCGAAATCCCGGACAGTCATATCGATCTGCTCGACAAGGTGAGCTTCGCTCACCTCTCTACGCTCGGTCCGGACGGAGCGCCACAGTCACACCCGGTGTGGTACGACGCCGTGGACGGACAGCTGCTCATATCCACCGGCACCGACCGGCAGAAATACCGCAATATCCGGCGCGACCCACGAGTCTCGGTCTCGATCCTCGACCCCGGCGATCCGTACCGCTACCTGGAAGTGCGCGGCCGGGTGGTCGAGATCGAGCCGGACCCGCAGAAGGCTTTCCTCGACAGGTTGGCGCGCAAGTACCTGGATCGGGACACCTACCCGTATGCGGAGCGGCGCGGTGTCGAGCGGGTGATCCTCCACATCCGGCCCGAGCACGTAGTGGCAGGCTGAGTCAGGAGTTCGTCAGCCAGCTCAGCATGCGGCCACGGGACCAGCAACGGCCGATGGCCTCGGTGTGCAGGGCCGAACCGTCGAAGATCGCCAGGCCGATGATGCTGTGGCCGGAAGCGTGCCGATCGCCGAGTGTTGGGATGGCCGGGGCCACGCCGACCCCTTCGGCCGAAACCCAGGCCACCACGCGACCGGTCGCCGATTCGTCCAGTCGGTGCAGGAAGCGCAGGCGATGTTCCCGCGAGAAGCGGGACAGGGCCCAGGTCGTGGTGACGACGGGTAGGGCGTCCGCGGGTATCCGGGCGATGGCGTCGGGTAGCAGGTCGATGGCGTTGCCGCGCAGGAGTTGTGGGGTGGTCGCGGTGGTCAACGCGATATCGGCGTCCAGTCGAGCTGAATGTTCGGGGTGCTCCGGGGAGACGGAGTCGCGTAGCCGTTGGGCCGCAGCCGGATCGGTCACGTCGATCGGATCGCTGTCGATACCGATACGGGCGAGGACCCGCGGCATGGCCTGCACGGGGACGAGGCGTCGGCCGACGACCGCGGACGACAGTTGGACAGGAGAATGCGGGTCGCCCAGCAGGTGGCCGTTGCGGTATGTGATGCCGACGCGATCTACGGTCAGGTCGAAACCGGCACCGCAACCCACATCTATCAGTCCGATAGCGTTCGCGCTCACCCGGCGGGCTGCCTCGGTGACGGCCGGATACAACACGGCTCGGACCTCGGTCGACGTGGGCACGGTCTTCCTTGCGGTTCGACTCATGTATGTGAATCGTATCCTTGAAACAACGGTTGAGACCTCGGCGGAGAAACTCGGCGGAATCTCTGGTCAAGTCTCCAAACCATGGTGGTTACCGAGTCGAGTTGGCCGGCGCCGGCTTGTCAGGCCCCCATCCTGGCGTGAAATCCGATCACTCTCGGCGACAGTTGCTGAGGTGCTTCGGCCGGACCCGCGGTCAGCGGGTCCGGCCGTACGTCAAAGAGTCATCACAAGACGAACCGTTGAACAACGGCGCGATACTCAGGGAGTCAGAAGGCGCTACCAGTGCCCGGCAGACCCGGCAGCCGGGCCATCGGCAGGGGCAGATGCGGCAGCGACGGCAAGTGCAGCGCGGGGATCGCCGGCAGCAGAGCGGGCGGGGGCGGCGGGATGTACGGGTTGGGCATGTTCCAGGTCTGGGGCTGGGTGCCGCCGCCGTTGTTGTGTCCATGGCCGGCCGGTCCGTCGTGGTCGCGTCCCCCGTCGTAACCGGCGTGCGAATCGCGGTTCCCGCGGTCGGTGTGACCGCTGTTGAACTGGTCGTTCCAGCCGTCGTAGTTCTGCCGGTTGTGGTCGCGGTATCCGTAGTGGCCGTTATCGTCCCAGCCGAAGTCGTTATCGCCGATGCCGTAGTCGCCGGGTTCGTTGTCGCCCAGCCGGTTGTCGCCGAAGTTGTGGCCGCCGTCGTTGTCGCGGCCGCCGGAACCATGGGAATCGCGGTCGCTGATCTGTGTCGCGCCTGCCGGGTCTGCGAGGGCGGTACCGGTGACGGCCAGGGGTGCGAGGGCGATAACCGCGATCGCGGCGATCCGGGCGGTGATGCGGCGGGTGCGCTGTTCGGGGTTTCGGTTCATCGGTGGAGTCCTCACTCGTCGCGCCCCGTGTGCCCCGGGGGTTACATCTTCGGGAGCGGTTATCGATACATTCACTACCGTACCGCTAGATAACGGCACATTCAATAGGAACAAGTGGCTGGACTGGTAAGTGGGGTTGTCAACGGCTTCGGCCGTGCCGATACCGGCCGTCGACCGGTCGATATCGGCCCACCTGGCATCAGGGGCAATGTCGTGGACCGCCCGTGCGGGCCCGGTGTCAGGGGGTTTGGATGGCGGTGAAGGTCATGCGGTCGCCGCGGTAGAGGGAGCGGCGGTGTTCGATGGGAATCCCGGCCGGGTCGTAGGAGACGCGTTTGAGCAGGAACATCGGGGTGCGGGTGTCGACGGTGAGCAAGGCCGCTTCGCGGGCGTCGGGCAAGGTGGTTTCGATGCTGTCCACCGCCTTGGCGAAAGCGATTCCGCGGCTCGCGATCTCGGCGTACAGCGACTGGGTGTAATCGAAGGTGTCGATCAGCCCGGGGTAGCGGTAGGCGGGGAGCCGGGTGGTTTCGAGACCGAGGTGTACGCCGTCGGTGGTGAGGACGCGTTCGAGCTGGATCACCGGATCGCCCGGGGCGATGGCGAGTTGGCCGGCGAGATCCGCGTCGGCGGTGAGCCGGGTCCAGCCGACGAGAATTCGGGTGGCGGTGCGGCCTTCGGCGCGGGCGGCTTCGGTGTAGGAGCCGAGAGCGAGGGGGAGAACGAGTTTCGGGCCGGCCACCAGGGTCGTCTTGCCCTGGCGTTCGATCCGGCCGGCGACGAGTAGTTCGCGCAGCGCCTGCCGCACCGTTTCCCGGGCCACATCGAAGCGTACGGCGAGATCGCGTTCGGAGGGGACGGTGTCGCCGACGTCCAGCCCGTCGAGCAGTTCTTCGATGCTCGCGCGCACGATCTGATGTTTGAGAACCCGGGGTTCGACGGTCGACGTCACGGTCCAACCCTACCGCGATGGTGGTCTATACCAGCTGTTAACTCAAGGTTCGCTCAACGGCAGCCCCCTGGTCTATACCAGCATGGCATTCTCGGTCCCGTGCAAGACAACAGCGATATCGCCCTGGCAGTACTGGATATGGCCGGAACCACGGTCGCCGACGACGGCGCTGTGATCGCGGCCTTCGACGATGCCGCCACCGCGGTGGGGCTGCCGGCGACCGGCCCCGAGCGCGACAATGCCCGCCGCTACGTGCTCGACACGATGGGTCAATCCAAAATCGTGGTGTTTCGTGCACTGTTCGGTTCCGAGCACAAGGCAGCCGAAGCCAACGCGGCCTTCGAATCCGCCTACGAACGCTACGTCGACGAAGGCGCGATCACGCCGATTCCCGGTGCCGAAGAAGCCATCGCGAAATTGCGCGCGGGCGGTATCAAGGTTGCGCTGACAACTGGATTCAGCCGTTCCACTCAGCGTCGCATCCTCACCTCCCTCGACTGGACCGAAGTAGCCGACCTGGTGCTGGCCCCCGCCGACGCCGGTCGCGGCCGCCCCTACCCCGACCTGGTGCTCACCGCATTGCTCCGCGCCGAGGTCGACGATGTCCGCCGAGTGGCAGTCGTCGGTGACACCGCCAGCGATATCACCTCCGGCCTCCGCGCCGGCGCCGCCATCGTGGCGGGCACCCTCACCGGCGCGCACAACGCGCAGACCCTGCGCGAGGCCGGGGCCACCCACCTCCTCGACACCGTTGCCGAACTCCCCGACCTGCTCTTTTCCGCCTGATCCCGTTCGACCCCGACTCCTCCGAGGACGTTCCATGTTCTTCCGCCGCAGTCATACCGTGGCCGCCGTACTCGCCGGCCTGGCACTCACGTTGTCCGCCTGTTCCGGCTCCGATTCCGAGGCGCTGAACGAACAGGGCTATCCCGAAACCCTGACGCTCGCCGCCATCCCGGCCGAGAACTCCACCGACCTGAAGGCCAGCTACGAACCGGTGATCGCCCTGCTGGAGCGCGAAACCGGCTCGGAGATCGACTTCGTGCAGGCCTCCGACTATGCGGGGGTGGTCGAGGGACTTATCGCCGGCAATGTCGACCTCGCGTTCTTCGGCCCGTTCGCCTACGTCGTGGCCGGAGTGAACGGCGCGGAGATGACCCCGCTGGGCGCGGTCGTGCAGGACAAGGGCACACCGCCCGGCTACCAGTCCTATGGCCTCACCCGCTCGGACAACGACCAGGTCGACGACCTCGGCGACTTCAAGGGCAAGAAGGTCTGCTTCGTCGACCCGGGTTCGACCTCCGGATTCCTCTATCCCACAGCCGGACTGATCGAGAACAAGGTGATCGAGTCCGGGTCGGAGGCGGATCTTTCCGCCGGTCTCCAGCCGATCTACGCCGGCGGCCACGACGCCTCCGCACTGGCCATCGCGGCCGGTGACTGCGATGCCGGATTCGCCTTCGACACCATGGTCGACAAAACCCTGATCGAAAAGGGCGACCTGAAACCGGATCAGCTGAAGACGGTCTGGAAATCGGAAACCATCGCCGGCTCCCTGTTCGCCGCGAACAACGATCTCGGCACCGAAACCATCGACAAACTGCGCACCATCTTCACCGAGAAGGTCAATGCCGACTACATGCTCGGCGAAGGTCTGTGCACCGGCGACTGCCGGATCACCGACGAACGGGTGTGGGGCGTCGTTCCCGCCACCGACGCCGACTACAACGGCGTACGCCACGTCTGTGAAGTAACCGGCTCCGAGAAGTGCAAGGGCTGATTCGATGCCTCCCGCGCCGCACCGTCCGACCGTCGCCGGCGACGACACCGTCATCTCCGCACAATCGGTCACCAAGAAATTCGGCGAAACCACTGCGCTCGACGAGGTGTCGTTCGAGGTGCACCGCAGTGAAATGGTCGTGCTGCTGGGACTTTCCGGGTCCGGCAAATCGACCCTGCTGCGCTGCCTCAACGGCCTGCACCCGGTGAGCTCGGGCCGGGTCGAGGTCGACGGGACCCGCGTCGACCTCGCCTCCGGGGCCCGCCTGCGCGCACTTCGGCGTGACGTGGGATTCGTCTTCCAGCAATTCAACCTGGTCGGGCGGCTCAGCTGCCTGGAGAACGTGCTCATCGGCGGGCTCGGCCGGATCGCGCTGCCCCGCTACGGGGCGCTCACCTACCCGAAACGGATGCGGGCCGAGGCGCTCCAGCATCTGGACCGGGTCGGGCTCGCCGATCTCGCCGAACGCCGCGCCGATACGCTGTCCGGCGGCCAGCAGCAGCGGGTCGCGATCGCCCGCACCCTCATGCAACAACCCAAGGTGCTGCTCGCCGATGAACCCGTGGCCTCCCTCGACCCCGAGAACGCGGGCGTGGTGATGGATCTGCTGTTCCGGGTGTGCATCGAGGAGAAACTGACGGTGCTGTGCACCCTGCACCAGGTGGATCTGGCGATGGGCTGGGCGCACCGGCTGATCGGGTTACGGGGCGGGGCGAAGGTGCTCGACCGTCCCGCGGTGGGGTTGTCCCGGGACGAGGTCATGGAGATCTATCAGCGGGTCGAACCGGCGGTGGCCGGGTCGAACGCGGTCGAACCACGATGAATGCGTTACTCGCCCCGGTACGCCCGGCCGCGAAACCGCCGGTACCGAACACGATTCGCACCGTGCTGCTGCGGGCCTGCGCCGCGGCCGCGGTCCTGGCCACCCTGGCCGGCGCCTGGTACATCGATTTCGCGCCGGCCACCCTGATCGACGGTCTCGACGAGATCGCCGCGCTCCTGGAACGGATGCTGCCGCCGCGGCTCGACGACCCCGGCCGCATCTCCTCCCTCGCCGTCGAAACCCTGCTGATGGCGATACTCGGCACCGTACTGGCCGCGCTGGTCTCGGTGCCGCTGGCGTTCCTCGCCGCCCGTAACACCACTCCTCATCCCGTGGTCTACGGTGCGGCGAGGGCCGTCATCACGTTCTGCCGGGCCATGCCGGATCTGCTGTTCGCGGCGCTGTTCGTCCGCGCGCTCGGAATCGGCGTACTGCCCGGGATTCTCGCGCTGGCGCTGCATTCGATCGGGATGCTCGGCAAACTGTTCGCCGATGCCATCGAGCAGACCGATCCGGGCCCACGCGAAGCGGTGCGCGCGACCGGCGCCGGCTACTTCCGGGAAATGCTGAACGCCGTCGTCCCGCAGGCGATTCCCTCCTGGATCAGCACCTTCGTCTACCGCATCGATATCAATCTGCGGATGTCGGTGGTACTCGGTTTCGTCGGTGCGGGCGGCATCGGTTTCGCCCTCCAGGACGCGCTGCGCGGTCTGATCTACCCGCGTGCCCTCGGCATCGTCGCCGTGATCCTCGTGATCATCGCGGCCATGGAAGTCCTCACCATCGTCATCCGCCGCACCCTGCTGACGCCGTCGAAGGCGGGTCCGCGCCGCGACCGGCGGATACGCTTCGCCTTCGGTGCGCTGCTCGCAGTCACCAGCCTGGCGTCGCTGGTCGTCCTCGATATCGACCCGTTCGCGCTGTTCACCTGGCCGTGGCCGTCGTTCGAGGTATTCGGCCGGATGATCCCGCCGGACTTCGGCGCACTCGGCGCCGACCTTTTCGACGCCGCCCTCCAGACCATCGCCATCGGCCTGGTGGCGACCGCGATCGGGGTGGTGCTCTCGATTCCGCTCGGGATTCTCGGTGCCGCCAATGTCGCACCGCATCCAGCGCTGTATTGGCCGGCCCGAACCTGGATCCTGGTGGTGCGGGCGGTCCCGGAACTGATCATCGCGGTGGTGTTCGTCGCGGCGCTCGGCCTCGGCCCGATCGCCGGAACCTGCGCGCTGGCCATCGGATCCATCGGTTTCCTGGGCAAACTCGTCGCCGACGCGGTCGAGGAGATCGACCCCGGGCCCATGGAGGCGGTACGCGCGGTCGGTGGCGGCTGGTGGAAAACCCTGTTCGCCGCGGTCATCCCGCAGGCCGTCCCGGCATTGATCGGCTCGAGCCTCTACCTGCTCGACGTCAATATCCGCACCTCGACAGTGCTGGGCATCGTCGGCGCGGGTGGTATCGGATACCTGCTGTTCGAAGCCATCCGGACACTGAACTTCGATATCGCGGGCGCGATCGTCCTGGTCGTCTTCGTCATCGTCTACACCATCGAAAGGCTTTCCGGATGGATACGCTCACTCGTCGTCTGACCCGCGCCGCCGTCTGGTCCGCCGACGGGGTCCGGGTCCGCGATGTCGAGCTACCCACTCCCGGCCCGGGGGAATTACTGGTCCGCGTGGACCTGGCCACCGTCTGCGGCAGCGATCTGCACACCGTATCCGGGCGCCGCCCGGCGCCGTCACCGTCGATCCTCGGACACGAAGCGGTCGGACACGTGGCGGCCGCGGGCCCCGGAGCCGAACGGGAGATCGGTGAGCGGATCGTCTGGTCGGTCACCGCCACCTGCGGCCGGTGCGGGCGCTGCCGGCGCGGCTTCACGGCCAAATGCGAACAGGTGCGCAAGGTCGGGCACGAGGCGTTCACGGGTGACTGGCCGCTGTCCGGTGGATACGCCGAACACATCCTGCTCCCCGCCGGCGTCACCACGGTCACGGTCCCGGAGAAGGTTCCCGACGCGGTCGCCGCACCCGCCGGATGCGCTACCGCGACCGTCATGGCCGTACTCGAGGCGGCCGGCGAACTGGGAGGTCGCCGCGTCCTGATCTGTGGTGCGGGCATGCTCGGCATCACCGCTGCCGGAGCCTGTACCGAGCGGGGCGCGCAGGTGCTGATCAGTGACCCGCATCCGGAGCGACAGCACCTGGCGGCGCGATTCGGCGCGACCCCGGACCTCGGCGGTCCGGTGGATATCGCACTGGACTTCTCCGGTTCACCCGACGCCGTGGCAGGCGCTCTGGCCCGAGTCGACCTCGGCGGGCGCCTGGTGCTGGCCGGTTCGGTGACACCCGGTCCTACCGTCGCGCTCGACCCGGAGGCCGTGGTCCGCGGCTGGCTGACCATCACCGGTGTGCACAACTACGAACCCCGCCATCTCATCCGGGCTGTCGAATTCCTGGCCCGGACACACGGCACCATGCCCTGGAACGATCTGGTCGCTGACCCGGTCGCCCTGGACGCGATCGGCGCGGTTCTGGAACCCACACCGCGGGCGGTGCTGCGCGCATCGATCACCCCGTGAACTGATATCAGGCCGACAGTGGAACGATCCGATCGAGGGAATCGCCGAGCTTGTCCGCGGTTACGTCGAGGTCGTAGCGATCCTGCAGGTTGAGCCAGAATTGAGCGCTGTTACCGAACACTTTCCCGAGCCTCAGCGCGGTATCGGCAGTGATGGAACGCTTGCCGTGCACGATCTCGTTGATCCGGCGGGGCGGAACTCCGATGATGACGGCCAGCCGGTGCTGGGTGATCCCGAACGGCTCCAGGAAATCCGCGACCAGGATCTCGCCGGGGTGGATGGGCGAAGCCAGTGGATTGTTCATCTCGTGTACCTCATAGGGGGTGCGGTCAGTGGTAGTCGGTTATTTCGACACGATGTGCAGCGCCGGTATGCCAGGCGAAACAGATCCTGTACTGGTCGTTCACCCTGATGCTGTAATGGCCCGCACGGTCGCCACTGAGCTTTTCGAGCCGGTTCCCGGGCGGTATCCGAAGATCGTTGACGTCGGTTGCCGCATCGATGAGGAGTAACTTGCGGCGGGCGGTGCGCTGGATGCCCTGCGGCAACTTCGTGGACACAACCCGGTGGAACACGAGTTCTGTCTCCTTGTCTGCGAACGATGCGATCACAGACATAATATAACGCTCATCGTTAATAACGAGAGACGTTATGATTTCGGTACCCCGGTCGGGTCAACGGCGCGGGATGCGGGTGCTCACACGCCACAGTGCACTCTGTGCGACCGCTGCTGGAGGTGTCACCTACACCTGCTACACCGCGCGCTGAAATGTGGTCGGCCGGGCGTGTCCGGCCGGCGGATCCTTATGGGCTTGCTCACCAGCAGTGAAAGCGAGTTCCGAGTTGCGCTCATCGGGCGCGCGGGACGCGATGTTGGACTACCCTGGGCACGCATTACGGAAAAGCGTTACCCACGTGGGTAACTCGGCAAGGAGTGGTTGATGGCGGTACGGAAACTGGCGGAGGAATACTACGAGCTCATCGACTCCGGGCGGCTCGACGAAGCGGCCGCGCTGATGACCGATGACGTGAAGCTGACCTTTGCGAACGCCGAACCGGTGACCGGCCGGGACGCGGCGACCGCGTCCATCCAGTACGTACTCGACCAGACCACGAAGATCGAACACAAGGTGGTGCACTGGATCGAACCGCATCCGGCGACCGACGGTATCACCGAGGTGATGTTCGAAATCCGGATCCACTACTGGCTGAAGAGCGGTAAAGAGGTCGATATCCCGGGCGCGGTGTACGCGACGGTCAACGCGGACAACAAGATCACCGAACAGCGCCTCTACGGTGATCTCACCGAGGTTTTCGCCGGCTGACCCCAGCGCCATCCATGCGGCCCCGGGCGAATCTGCCCGGGGCCGCTTGTCTGTGCCTACTTCGGTGCGGTCAGGTCGTAGACGGTTACGCCGTCGACCTCCTGCGCGGTGAAATGCTCCTGCACCCATCGCGTGATATCCGCACCCGTCCCGGTTCGGCCGCCGGGACCGCCGCCGCTACCGCCGAGGAAGTAGTGGACCTGCCCGGATTCGACGTACTGCCGGAACTGTTCCAGGGTGGGTGAAGGGTCGCTGCCGTTGAATCCGCCGATCGGCATGACCGGCTCTTCGGTGGCCAGCTGGTATCCGGCCGCACCGTTGGCGGATACGGTGGCCGCGGCCCAGGTGTAGGCGTCGGCATTGTCCGTCAGCAAGGTGATCAGGGCGTCGCCGGGTTCGCTCGCACCCATCACGCCGCCGCCGGGGCCACCGCCCATCCCGCCGGGCCGGCCCATTCCGCCGTCCGCGCCGCCGTTGCGTGAGGTCCCGTCGCCCGCGGGCGCGCCGTTGCCGGGGGCCGCGCCGGGAATCCCACCGGGTCCGCCGGCAGCGCCGTCGCCGGTGCCACCCGCAGTCCCGGAATCCCCGGCCCCGGTGCCGTGGGTTCCGCCGGGCATAGTGGGCATGCCGGTTCCGTCCGGCGCACCGGGTGTTCCGCCGGGCGTACGCGGTACTCCACCCGGCCCGTTACCGCCGTTCGGCATACCCGGCGGCCGCATACCCCCGAACATCCCGGTGCTCGGGCCGGCGGTCGGGATCGGGCCGCTGTGAGCGGAATTCAGTGTGTCGACGGTATAGGCGATCGGGCCGCCCAACCCCACCGCCGCGGCGAGCAGGGCTGCCGCCACAGCGGCGCGCCGGGGGAGCGGTAGCAGGAGCGCGAGGGTCGCGATGATGCCGCCCACCAGGATCGTCCACCGCAGCCACGGCAGGAAATCCGCACTGCGCGACAGCAGCAGCCACGCGGTGGCAGCGGTCGACCCGACCGCGGCGGCCGCCGCCGTACGCACCCACCAGCGCGACCGGTTGCGCCAGAACAACACCGCACCGATACCCACCAGCGCAGCGATCGCGGGCGCCAGTGCCACCGTGTAGTACTGGTGGAAAATTCCCGCCATGAAGCTGAACACCAGTCCGGTGATCAGCAGCCACCCGCCCCACAGCAGCACCTGCGCCCGTGCGCCGTCGGTACGTGCCGCCCGGCCGCGCAGCAGCAGACCCGCGACCAGCGCGATCAGTGCCGCGGGGAGCAGCCAGGCGATCTGCCCGCCCTGGGCGTGATCGAACATCCGGGTTATCCCGGTCTGCCCCCACATTCCGTTTCCACCCGGCGGTAACTCGCCGCCCGGCCCCACGCTGCCGGTCTCGTTGCCGTTCAGCCGGCCCAGCCCGTTGTAACCGAGAGTGAGCTCGATAATCGAGTTGTTCTGCGAGCCACCGATATACGGACGGGAATCGGACGGCCACAGTTCCACCGTCAGCAGCCACCACCCGGCCGCGACTACCATGGCCGCGCCCGCGGCGAACAACTGCGCGATCCGCTTACCGAGTTTCGGCGGACCCGCGAACAGGTACACCAGCGCGAGCACGGGCACCACCAGCATGACCTGCAACTGTTTCGCCAGGAAACCGAAACCGATACAGGTGCCGGTGAGCACCAGCCAGCGCCAGCGGCCGTCCTCGAGTGCGCGCGTCATCGCCCACACCGCGGCGACCATCAGAAATACGAGCAGGGCATCGGGATTGTTGAACCGGAACATGAGGGCGAACACCGGTGTCACCGCAACGACGAGACCGGCGATCAGCCCCGCGGCGGGACCGAACGAACGCCGGACGGTCGCCCAGAGCAGCGCCACGGTCGCCAAACCCAGTAGGACCTGCGGGATCAGCATGCTCCAGCTGTTCAACCCGAACAGCCGGACCGACAGTTCCATCACCCACAGCGAGGCAGGGGGTTTGTCCACGGTGATGGAATTCGCGGCATCTGAGGAGCCGAAGAAGAACGCCTTCCACGACACCGAACCGGCCTGGACAGCCGCCGAGTAGAAGGAGTTCGCCCAACCGTTCGCGCTCAGGTTGTACAGGTAGGAGAGTCCGGTGGCGAGCAGCAGCACAGCCAGTGCCGGATACTCCCAGCGGGCGGCGCGGGAGCGCCCGGTTTTTCGGGCGGGGACAGGTTCTGTTGTCGAAGGGGGCACGACGGTGAGAGTCATCGGCCGACCTCCACGGTGCGCTGTGCGGGCCGGGTGGTGTCGCGGAACACCCAGCGCAGTCCGACGAAACGCATGAGTGTCGCGATCAGGTTCGCCGCGACCAGCACGAACAGTTCCAGCTGGACCGGTGCCGCGGGCGCCCAGTGATGCAGCGAGAACAGCGATCCGCTGGTCACCAACAGCCCGAACCCGAATATCAGCAGGCCCTGGAACTGATGCGACGCCATCCCGCGTTGCCCGCGCACACCGAAGGTGAACGCGCGGTTGACGGCCGTATTGGCAACCGCCGTCACGAACAGCGCCGCGAAATTCGCGACCTGCGCGCCGGTCACCGGTTGTATCAGCAGATAGAGCAGTACGTACGCGAGCGTCGAACCGGCGCCGACCAGCGCGAACCGGATCAACTGACCGACCATGCCCAACGGCACCCCCGGGACCAGCGGCTCCCGGCCCACCGCCCGGCGCAGCTCGGCCAGCGGTAGTGACCCGGTGGTCAATGCCCGGCCCATCCGCCAGATCCCCCGCAGGTCCTTGCGGGCGGTATCGACGATATCCACTCGGCTGTCGGGGTCATCGATCCAATCCACCGGGATCTCGTGGATCCGTAGCCCGGCGCGTTCGGCCAGTACCAGCAGTTCGGTGTCGAAGAACCATTCACCGTCCTCGACCAGCGGCAACAGTGTGCGCGCCACCTCGGTGCGCATTGCTTTGAACCCGCATTGGGCATCGGAGAAACGGGCCCGCAGCGAAGCCTTCAACAGCAGGTTGTAGCAGCGGGAGATGAATTCGCGTTTGGGTCCGCGCACCACCCGCGAGCCGGCGCTCAGCCGGGTGCCGATCGCCAGATCGGAATGGCCCGAGACGAGCGGGGCGACCAGCGGGAGCAGGGCATCGAGATCGGTCGACAGATCGACATCCATATAGGCGACGACCTGCGCGTCCGACTCCTGCCACACGGTTCGCAACGCCCGGCCGCGGCCCTTCGCTTCGAGATGCACCACGCGGACATCGCCGAGTTCGGCGGCGAGCAGTTCTGCCACCGCGAGCGTGGCATCGGTGCTGGCGTTATCGGCGACGGTGATCCGGGCCGGGAACGGGAATCCGCTACCCAGGTATTCGTGCAGGCGGCGTACGCAGACGCCGAGGTCGGTCTCTTCGTTGTACACGGGGACGACCACATCCAGCACTGGGGGCGATGATGGGCCGTCGACTTGGTCCGCCGGTCCGGCGACGGTCACGGTCTCGGTCATATCGACCAGATTCGACCGGCGAGCTGGGCCCGGGCTCCAGCCGACCTGGGAGGTTCCTGTGTGCGCGATGCGGCTAGGATGCTAGCATCCTAGAGTGGGCGATGAAGACGTCAAACAGTTCAACGTGTACCTGCCGGTCGGATTGATCAAGCAGGTCAAATACCGCGCCATCGAATCCGAGCAGTCCCTGTCCGCATTGGTGGCCGACGCGCTACGCGCCTACCTCGAGACCGAAGAAGAGCAATGACGACCGGGACCCCAGAAGGGAATAGAGATATGTCGACCGAAGGTATCGAGGCCGTATTCCTGGAGACACACAACTGGGGCCGAGCGGCCAAATTCTTTCAGGCATTGGGTTACACCCTGGAATTCGAAACAGACCATGCGTCCGGGCAATTCCGGAGCAGCACCGGGCCCTATGTGTTCATCGCCGAGGTGCCCGCAGACAAACAGCCCCGGACGCAGCTCGTGCTGAAGGTGCCCGACGCCGATGCGCTCCGGCTCGACCCTGCCGTCGAGGTGGTCACACCGTTCGAGAACACCCACTTCGGTACACGCGAGATGACCGTACGCGACCCCGACGGACGACTCTGGAGCCTGCAGGCTCCGCGCGGCGAAGCGCACGAGGAGGGAGAGCATCATGCCGGCTGATGCGGCCGAGGCCCCGGAGATCACCGCGGAACGCGTCGCCC
The DNA here is from genome assembly GCF_029868325.1 of Nocardia carnea. Taxonomy (GTDB): domain Bacteria; phylum Actinomycetota; class Actinomycetes; order Mycobacteriales; family Mycobacteriaceae; genus Nocardia; species Nocardia carnea_C. The sequence goes on along the minus strand of NZ_JARWNW010000096.1, from coordinate 10,572 downwards.
TCTGGCGGGCGATGCATCTGCAAGTCGATCCGCCGCCGCATGTGCTCGCCGACGAGATCGGCCTGCAACTACTCGCACCCCATGACGGATGGCGTTCCCGTCCCGATATGGACCCACAGGCCACCAGTACCTTCCGGGCAGCCATTGTCGCCCGGGCGCGATTCATCGAGGATCTCGTTGCCGGGCAAGTCGACCAGGGCGTTGCGCAGTACGTCATCCTGGGTGCCGGCCTGGACACTTTTGCCCAGCGCAGACCCGAGCTGATCGCCCGCCTCCAGGTGTTCGAGGTGGATCAGCCCGGCCCGCAAGCCTGGAAGCGCCGCCGGCTACTCGAACTCGGCTATGGGATTCCCGACGGGCTGCATCTGGTGCCGGTCGATTTCGAGGCGAGTGAGAACTGGTGGGACCAACTTCGCGCCGCGGGTTTCGACCCCCATCGGCCCGCGGTCGTCGTCTCCACCGGCGTTTCGCACTACCTCACCGAGGCCGCGACTACGGCGACGTTGCGTCAGATCGCGGGGCTGGCGCCCGGATCGACATTCGCGATGACCTTCCTCCTGCCCTCCGAGCTCCTCGACGATGCGGACCGTCCCGGGCTGCGGACCAGCGAAGAAGGCGCCAAGAGCTCCGGAACGCCGTTCATCAGCTTCTACACCCCCGCCGAAATGACGGCACTCGCTCGCGCAGCCGGGCTCACCGAAACCCGCCACGTCGCGGGCGCTTCACTTGCCGACCGTTATTTCTCCGGCCGGACCGACGGCCTGCGCCCGTCCAGCGGTGAGGATCTCCTCCTGGCCACCCTCTGACCGGTTCGCCTCCGGCCACGGTTCAGTTGTCGGAGGTGCCGATGCATCGGCGGTTCGGCCACGGACCAACCGGAACTTCGTTGTTCGCGCCACTCCGTTGTGGTGTTGTTCCGTAACGCCCTCAGTATGCGCGCGGGCACCGACAGGTTCAGGTCAGTGCAGCCGCCATAGCGGGGATACCGGGCCGTGCCCTTTGCCCAGGTCGTAGGCGGCGTCGAGGCAGCGGCGGGTCCATTCCTTCGCGAATTCGAACGCGTCGGGTACCGAGTAGCCGTTGGCCAGTGCGCAGGCCAGTGCGGCGGCCAGGGTATCGCCGCCGCCATGGTCGTTACCGGTGGCGATGCGGGGCGCCCGGAATTCGAGGAAACGTTCGCCGTCGAACAGCAGGTCCGTGCTGTCGGCGGAGGTGCGCAGATGTCCGCCCTTCACCACCACCCATTGCGGGCCCAGCGCGTGCAAGGCCTCTGCCGCCGTTCGTGCCGAGGCCGTATCGGTGACCCGCACCCCCGTCAGCAGCCGGATCTCGTCGAGGTTCGGCGTCACGATCGTGGCCAGGGGGAACAGTGTGTAACGCACCGCGTCCAAGGCCTCGGTGTGCAGCAGCGGGTCGCCGTGCATGGACGCCGCAACGGGGTCCACCACCAGCGGCGCCGAGCCGTCGCGCCCGATCCCGACCTCCCGGCAGACCGCGGCCACCGCCTCGATGATGGCGCTGGAGGCGAGCATTCCCGTCTTCGCGGCACCGATCCCGATATCGCCGGCCACCGACCGCACCTGATCGGCCACCACCTGCGGCGGGACCTCATGGAACCCGCTGACCCCCACTGAATTCTGCACGGTCACCGCGGCAATCGCCACCAGCGCATGCACGCCGCACAGCGCCATGGTGCGGGTATCGGCCTGGATTCCGGCGCCGCCACCCGAATCGGTCCCGGCGATGGTGAGCACCCGCACCGGGGTCTGTCCCGGCGGGGTCAACGGCAACAAATTCACGCAGTTACCCTACGTGGGCCCGGTCGCGGCAGGGGTCGGTGCCGACGGTCCACCCGAACCGGTAAGCGGAAACGAGCAGATCGCAGTGCCGTCGGACGCCGGCCTGGTGCCGGGGACCTGTCAGACCCAGGCCTTGATCGGTTCGGTGTCGAGGGTGAGTCCGACCGGGTCGGGCAGCTCGACGCTGTCACCGATCGACACCGTCACACGCCGCTGGTAGCGATCATTCACCGGCTGGCTGAACACGGTGATCTCGGCACGCTCCCGGTCTACCAGAAGGTAGACGGGGATACCGGTGGCCGCGTAGGCGGTGGGCTTCTCACGGCGATCCCGGTGCTCGGTGTCACGGTCGTGGGAAGTCACCTCCACCGTCATCAGGACCGGAGCCGGGTCCGCCCATTCGCCCTGCCCGACGAATGCGTCGGCATCGGCGAGGACACCGTCCGGCCGGGCCCTGCCTTTGCGGTATGCCTCGACCTGCAAGCCTTGCTCGATGCTGAGGAACAGTTCGGGCCTGACCAGGATGAACATGCGGACCAGCCACTGCAGGATCCGCCCGTGGTCGCCGTCCGCCAACGCCTTCGCCCCCAGCCGCCCGTCGATGAACTCCAGCCGAATCCCCTCTGACACTCGACCGGCCAACCGGGCGAGTTCCTCGAACTCCTCGGTAGTCATGATTTCCTCATGAACGGCGGTCATGCGATAACGATACCCGCCTGCTGGTTGCTACTCATCCGAACAAACCAACGGCGACCGGGCGGCGCGCCCGGCCCCGCGGATGGCGCGAAGGTCGTCGGAGTGCCGTGCGACCGGGCCCTCAGCGGATGGTCTGGTCGATGAGGCGGCGGGCCGCTCGGTCGGTGCGTTCGGTATCGCCGGTGATGAGGCGGTCCTGGAGGATTCCGCGCAGGCCGGAGATCAGCAGGGTGGCGACGACTTCGGGGTCTTCCGGCGAAACGAGTTCGCGCAGCCGGTCGGTCAGGGCGGAGGTGAAGGTGGCGATGGCCTCGTCGGCGTAGCGGGCGTACGGGGCCGAGGGGGCGCAGGCCGCGCCGAGGACCTGCAGCATGACGGTGTTGCTGACGGCTTCGGGGCCGGTGGCGTTGGAGCGATAGAAGTTCCACAGGCGTTCGCGGAGCCCGGTGGCGTCGTGGATATCGGCGAATACGGCGTTGAGGTCGGGGCGGTGTGTGGACAGGGCCTGCACCAGCAGTTCTTCTTTGGTGCCGAAGTAGTAGATCAGCATGCGGGAGCTGGTGCCGAGTGCGGCGGCCAGGGGGCGGAGGGAGAGGTCCGCGAGGCCGTGTTCGGCGATATAGCGGACCACGGCGTCGAGGAGTTCGGCGCGTTTGGCGTGGTCGAGGGGGCGGGCCATGGGTTGACTGTAGCGAACGCTACAGGTATTGATGAACCCCGTGAATGTACCGATCGCTTCAGGAACTCGGCCGGATTCCGACCACGTGGTTGTCACCGCCTATGCGGGAGCCACCTCGCTGGCCGACGATATGGACGACACCTGGGCCGCGCTGCTCCGCGGCGAAACCGGTATCACCACCCTCGACGACGATTTCGTCGCCGAATACGACCTGCCGGTACGTATCGGGGGCAAGCTGAAATCGCATCCCGGCGCCGAGCTCACCCGGGTCGAACAGCGGCGGCACTCGTATGTCGAGCAGCTCGCCTTGGTGCTGGGCCGGCGGGTCTGGGGCGCGGCGGGCCGCCCTGAGGTGGAGGGTGAGCGGTTGGCGGTCTGTATCGGTACCGGACTCGGCGGCGGCGACGCGCTCATCGACGCGGTGGACGCCATGCGGGCGGGCGGGTATCGCAAGGTTTCACCGATGTCGGTACCGATGGTCATGCCGAACGGTCCCGCCGCGACAGTAAGTCTCGAAATCGGCGCGAAAGCCGGGGTTTTCGCACCGGTCTCCGCATGTTCCTCGGGAACCGAGGCGATCGCTCATGCATGGCGGCTGATCGTCACCGGGGAGGCCGATGTCGTTGTCGCGGGCGGTGTGGAAGGCCATATCCACGCCGTGCCGATCGCGAGTTTCGCCATGATGCGCGCGATGAGCACCCGTAACGACGAACCGGAGCGCGCCTCCCGCCCGTTCGACCGGGACCGCGACGGTTTCGTGTTCGGTGAGGCCGGCGCCCTGATGGTCCTCGAATCGGAGCGGCACGCCCGCGCCCGCGGCGCCCGTATCCACGCCCGGATTCTCGGGGCGGGTATCACCTCCGACGCCTACCACATCGTTGCCTCCGACCCGGCCGGCGTGGGCGCGGCCCGGGCCATGCGTAAAGCGATCGCGACAGCGGGATTGCGGCCCGCCGATATCCGGCATGTGAACGCCCACGCCACCTCGACCTCGATCGGCGACGCGTCCGAGGCCGCGGCGATTGCCGCGGTGACACCGGAAGCCTCGGTCTATGCGCCCAAATCGGCGCTGGGTCATTCCATCGGTGCGGTCGGTGCGCTGGAAACGATCCTGACCGCGCTCACGTTGCGCGAACAGGTCGTCCCGCCCACGCTCAACCTCGACAATTCCGACGCCGACCTCGATATCGTGCACGGCTGCGCGCGCCCGCAGGCTTGCGAGTACGCACTGACGAACTCCTTCGGATTCGGCGGGCACAACGTCACCCTCGCCCTCGGCCGGGCCTGATACGGCGTTGCCGGGCGAGTAGGTCGACATCGGGGCCGGATCGATGTCGACTACGTGGGCACGGCTCCGACGTTCCCGGTGAGGATGGATCGGACGGGTCCATCCGCCACCGAGCGAGGAGCAAGGTCGTGAAATACGTGATTCTGATCCATTCGAACCCGCAGCCGTGGGGCCACCCGACCGGTGACTACCTGGCCGAATTCCAGGCGCTTCCGCAGGCCGAGCAGGACCGTATCAGCGGTGATTTCGAACGTTTGCTCACCGAGATGCAGGAGAAGGGGGAGTTGCTGGGCGGTGAGGCGCTGGGATCGCCGGATGCCGCGCAGTTGTACCGGTGGGAAGCGGGCCGGCCGGTGGCCGGTGACGGCCCCTACTCCGAGGCCAAGGAGCATCTGGCCGGGTTCTTTCTCATCGATGTGGAGGATCACGCGCGGGCCGAGGAGATCGCGGCGGTATTCGCGGGACCCGGTGAGACCGTGGAACTGCGTCCCACGATGTGGCCGGGAGGCGACGACAGATGACCGCCGACACCCTGGCGGTGGCCGAGGTGTGGCGCCAGGAGGCGCCGCATATCCTCACCGCGCTGCTGCGCCGCCACGGCGACCTCGGTGAATGCGAGGACGCCGCGCAGGAGGCGGCCGAGGCGGCCACGGTGCAGTGGGCCCGGGACGGGGTACCGGACAATCCGCGGGGCTGGCTGATCCGGGTGGCATCGCGGCGTCTCATCGACCGGCTACGCGCCGAGCATGCGCGGGCCGGGCGCGAAGTGGCAGCAGCCGTGGTGCAGCCGGCCGATACCGGTTTCGGGCCCGCCGCCGAGCTCCCCGGCTCCGAGTCCGCCGACGATACGCTGCGGCTTTTCCTGCTGTGCTGCCATCCGAGCCTCACCCGGTCGTCACAGGTGGCGCTGACGCTGCACGCGGTGGCCGGGATACCGGCCGATCGGATCGCGGCCGCCTATCTGGTCCCCGAACGCACGATGGCGCAGCGACTCACCCGGGCGCGAGCGATATTGCGCCGAGCGGGTGCCCGGTTCGAACTACCCGGTCCGGCGGATCTGCCGGACCGGGTCGCTGCGGTGCTCGACACCTGCCATGTCATGTTCACGGCCGGACACACCCTCAGCGCCGGTGCGTCCGTGCATGATCCGGGCCTGGCGGCGGAGGCGATCCGGCTGACCCGGATTCTGCACCTGGCGGTCCCCGACCACGACGAGGTCGCCGGTGCCTTGGCGCTCATGCTGCTCACCCACGCCCGCGCCGCCGCACGAACCGATACGCGCGGTGAACTGGTGCCGCTGTCGGAGCAGGATCGTGGCCGGTGGGACGGCAACGCGATCGCGGAGGGGGTCGGCATACTCGAACGGGTGCTGCCCCGCGGGCATATCGGTCGCTACCAGCTCGAGGCTGCGATCGCTGCCGTCCATGCCGAAGCTCGCACCTGGAAGAGCACCGACTGGCGGCAGATCGTCGTGCTCTACGCCATGCTCGACCGCGTGGCGCCGAGCCCTGCGGTAACCCTCAACCGGGCAGTCGCGGTCGCGATGGTGGCGGGCCCGGAAGCCGGGCTGCGGCTGACCGAGCCGCTGCTCGACGAACCTGCCATGCGACGCCATCATCGCACCTACGCGGTCCGTGGTCACCTCTTCGAAATGGCCGGCGACCCGGAGGCGGCACGGGTGAGTTATCGCCGTGCCGCCGCGCTCACGGCAAGCCTGCCGGAACAGCGTTATCTCAACGCCCGCCTGCGCCGCCTCGATCTGCCCTGAGTTCGTCCTGTTCGAGCCCGGGGCCGGGACAGGACTACGAGCGCCGGGCTGTGCCGGGCGGCGGAACGGCCGCAGGAGCCGGTCGGCAGCACCTGGAGCGAAGGTCGTCCGAATGCCGTGTCCGCGGACCCGGCACCCGTTGTCCCGGCGGCCGTCCCGGTATCTCAGCCCGGAACCTTGTCCAGAAAACCGAGGACTGTGTCGATACGGCCCTGTTCGTCGGTGACCAGGACATCGAAGCCGATGATCACCGGTTCCGCACCGGCCGGTCCCAGGCCCCACTGGAAGCGGACCTGGCGGTGGTGATTGTCCGGTTCGCCGACCTGGGTGAAGACGAAACCCGGGAACTGTTCGTGCACGGCGCCGATGGTGGTGGCGATGGCATCGCGGCCGGCCGCGTCGGCGAGCGGATCGGTGTAGGTGGCCTCCGGTGCCCAGTGTTCGCTGAGCAGTGCGGTGCGGGCCTGCGGGTCGGTGCTGTTCCAGGTCTGCAGGTAGGTGCGGACGATGTCGTTCATCGGGTGATCCTTCCGGGGTGGGGTGATGTTGTGCTCACAGCATCGCCACGAAACCGCGTGCTGACGATTACCTCGGAGGTAATGGGATCGGCTACCGGAACGGCTAGCCTTTGAGGTGTGGCGACAGTGGACACCGAACCTCAGGTAGGCGGGCTGATCCGCGCGTGGCGGGAGCGGCGGCGGCTGAGCCAGTTACAGCTGGCCGCGCAGGCGGAGGTTTCCACGCGGCATCTGAGTTTCGTGGAGACCGGCCGGTCGCGACCCACCCGCGAGATGATCGAGCGGCTTGCGGCGCATCTGGACGTACCGCTGCGGGAACGCAATGAACTGCTGCTCTCGGCCGGTTATGCGCCGCGCTACGGCCAGCGTGATCCGGACGCACCGGAACTGCGTGCGGTGATGGATGCCTTCCGCACTTTGCTCGACGCGCACCTGCCGCATCCGGCGTTGGTATTGGACCGCTGCTGGGACGTGGTCGATCGCAATACCGCCACCGACGTGCTGCTCGAGGGATGCGCCCCGGAACTGCTCGAACCGCCGGTCAACGCGATCCGGATCTCCCTGCACCCGGACGGTCTGGCGCCGCGGATCCGCAACCTGGGCCAGTGGCGGGGGCATCTGCTGAGTCAGATCCGGTCCCGGCTGGCATCCACCGGCGATCCGCGTCTGCGGTCACTGCTGGAAGAGGTGTCGGCCTACCCGTGCCGGGATACCGGGACTGCGGCACGGGCGGATGTGGTGGTGCCGCTGCGGTTGAGCATGGGGGATACGGAGTTCTCCTTTTTCAGTGTCACCACATCGGCGATGTCGGCCACCGATGTGACGATCGACGAGTTGCATATCGAGGCGTTCTACCCGGCGGACGAGCCTACGGCGCGGGCCTTCCGCGCGCCGTAGGACCGATGTAGACGCTCGCTTATGTAGGAGAGCGTTCGAGCGATGTTCCGTCTCGCTGTTGTCGGATGTACTGGATTCAGTCATCAGCCAACAGTTTTCGACCAGGAGCGGAAAATGCGAATCGCGATCTTCGGAGCCACCGGCACTCTCGGACGGCATATCGTCGACCAGGCGCTCGAACGCGGGTACGAGGTCACCGCGCTCACCCGGAACGCCGCCCGGATCAGCCGGGTACACGAACGGCTGCACATCGTGGAAGGCGATGTGCTCGACCCCGGTGCGGTCGAACGAGCCGTCACCGGCCAGGACGCGGTCGTGGTGGCGCTCGGTAACGGCCGTAAGGGCGTGGTGCGGGCCGAGGGCACCCGGACGGTGATCGAGGCGATGAACCGGGCCGGGGTGAAACGGCTCATCTGCCAGTCCACCCTCGGCGCGGGCGACAGCCGCGGAAACCTGAACTTCGTGTGGAAATACATCATGTTCGGCCTGCTGCTGCGCCCCGCGTACGCCGACCATCAGCAGCAGGAGAGCTACGTGCGGGCCAGTGACCTGGATTGGACCATTGTGCGCCCCAGCGCCTTCACCGACGGCCCCCGCACCGGTACCTACCGCCACGGATTCGGCCCGGACGTAACCGGTCTCGATCTGAAGATCGCACGGGCCGATATCGCGGACTTCTTGCTGGACCAGGTCACCGACCGCACCTATGTGCACCGGGCTCCGGGGCTGTCCAACTGAACTCGGCCGGAGTTCACCGCAGCCGGGCAGTACGACTTGTACGGGGTTTCAGGAGTGTTCGTGGACGGTGTCCCACGCGGGGAGCGGGTCGGGATAAGTGGTCCAAACCCCCGGCCCGGCCGCGTATTCGGTGTCGGTGAGAAGCGCACCGTCCAGCCTGTCCCGCAGGGCGGCGCGATCGAGCCGCACGCCGATGAAAACGATTTCCTGACCTGCCGGGATCTCCAGCGACGACCACCAGGCGGCGGGTTCGAAGGTGAGGTTCGGGCCCGCCTGCGACCAGATGGCGGCAAGTCCGGGACGGCTGGCTATCCAGCAGAAACCCTTGCTGCGCAACAGCCGGCGCACCTGGGTCAGCGCGTCGGCCAGGCGCTGCGGGTGGAACGGCCGGTCGGCCCGGTAGGTCATACTGCTGATTCCGTATTCCTCGGTTTCCGGTATATGCCCGCCTGTCAGCTCGTCCGCCCAGCCCTCGGTGTTCGCCGCGGTCACCGGGTCGTAGCGGCCGGTGCCGAGTACCTCGCTCAGGTCCACGATGCCGTTGCTGGTGCGGATCAGTTCGGCCCGCGGGTTCATCCGCCGCACGGCCGCTTCCACGGCGCCCACAATCTGCGGGCTCACCAGGTCGGTCTTGTTGATCAACAGCACATCGGCGAATTCCACCTGGTCGGCGAGTAGATCGGCGATACCGCGTTCGTCGCCCTCGCCGGCTTCCAGGTTGCGGGCAGCCAGGGTTTCGCCGCGGGTGATCTCGGTGAGGAAGGTGGAGGCGTCCACCACGGTCACCATGGTGTCGAGGCGGGCGAGTTCGCCGAGGGAGAAGCCGTCCTCGAATTCCCATTCGAAGGTCGCCGCCACCGACATCGGCTCGGAGATACCGGTGGATTCGATCACCAGCTGGTCGAAGCGGCCCTCGCGGGCCAGTTTTCCCACCGCCTCGATCAGATCCTCACGCAGGGTGCAGCAGATACAGCCGTTGGTGAGTTCGACCAGCTTCTCCTGGGTCCGGTCCAGATGTCCTTGGCCGGCGACGAGGGCCGCGTCGATGTTGACCTCGCTCATATCGTTGACGATGACCGCGACCCGGCGTCCTTCGCGGTTGGCGAGTATGTGGTTCAGCAGGGTGGTCTTACCGGCGCCGAGGAATCCGGACAGCACGGTCACCGGCAGCGGGCGGAGAAGCGCAGAACGAGTCACAAGCAAATGATAACCATTTTCATTTAGGTGGCGTGGTTCGGCTCCGGACCATGCGCTGCCGGAGCACGATGATCAGGCAGAGTCCGACCCCCAACGTGGTCGCGTAGACCGGGAACGCCCATACTGCGGGTTCCCACACGGTGATCGTGAGCAAGGTGATGATCCCGTTCACCGCCACGAGCCCGAAGACGAGCGGATTCTCGGTACCGGGCGCCGACCAGGCCTTACGGAAGGTCGGGATCGCCGCGGCCAGATCGCCGAGCACGGCGAAGATCACCGCCGTCTGCGGGTCATCCCACGCGAGCCAGATGGCCAGCGCCATCACCGAGGCGGCACCGCAGAGCAGATCGGCGAACGACAACCGCCAATAGCTCGACCTGTTCGCGAACGACGCGAGGAACACAATTGCCGGGCCGGCGCCCATCGAGAAGGTGAGGACCGCGGGCAGGCCGACACCGTCGTCGAGCTGGGCGCCGAATCCGGTCAGCGACGCGGCGGCCCACAGGAACCACGACAGCCTGTTCGGTTTCACCTCGCCACGCACGGTGAGCAGGGCGTAACTGAGCGTTCCCACCATGCTGAGGGCAGCGCCGAGGAAGACAAACCTTGGATCGATCACCGGTCCACGAGAACACCGGGATCACGGCCCGGCAAGCAAAGCGCCCGGACCGCGGAGTCAGGGGGCGGCGCCCCCCCCCCCCCCCCCCCGGCGCGGCGCGCCCGGTCTCACCTACGCACCGCCGCGGGTCGCGATACCGCAGGCGCATGCGGAACAGGTGTGTGCCGCGGTGAACGCGCTCGCACCCGGTCGTTGCGCCGGGGCGGCGCACGGCATGGGGGGTCGGGCTGTGGGGCGGCTGGTACAAACTCAACCCACCCGACGGGACCTCCATCGACGACCCCATAATTTTTCCCCGCCTGCCTGTTTGAACACGGTCGGGTGAATCTGTTCAGTGGTCGGTGCCGGCGCACCGGCCTGCGTAGGCGCGGCG
>NZ_JARWNW010000095.1 GCF_029868325.1 Nocardia carnea | reverse complement strand
CGGGGTCGTGCACCATATCGCGGCCGACGGGTTCTCCCTGCATCCGCTCAGCCGTGATCTGCTGTCGGCGTACGAGGCGCGGACCGCCGGGCGGGCACCCGAATGGGCGCCGATGGCGGTCCAGTACATCGACTACGCGATCTGGCAGCGCGAACTGCTCGGCTCCGAAGAAGATCCCGGCTCGCTGGTATCCCGGCAGCTCGACTTCTGGAAAACCGAGCTGGCCGGCCTGCCCGATGAGCTCCGGTTGTCCACGCGTACCCGTCCCGCGGTGGCCAGCGAACAGGCCGCGACGCACCGGTTCACGGTCCCCGGCGAACTGGTCGACGCGCTCAACAGTCTCGCCAAGGCGCAGGGCACGACCCTGTTCATGGTGATGCACAGCAGTTTCGCGACCCTGCTCGCGCGGCTCAGCGGAACCAGCGATATCGCCGTCGGTATCCCGATCGCCGGGCGCGGTGAGCGGCTGCTCGACGATCTGGTCGGCATGTTCGTCAACACCCTGGTGTTGCGCACCCAGGTCGATCTGGACGCCTCCTTCACCGATCTGCTCGCGCATGTGCGCGATCGGGACCTGCATGCGTTCGCGCACGCCGATGTGCCGTTCGAGCGGCTGGTCGAGGTGCTGAACCCGGTGCGATCGCAGTCGCGGCAGCCGTTGTTCCAGGTGATGCTGGCCTTCCAGAACCTCGGATACTCCGAACTGGAGCTGCCGGGCCTCACGGTGACCGGGCTGGACGTGGAAACGCCGAGCACGCAATACGATCTGGTGCTCACCCTGGGCGAGGCGGCCGACGACGGTTCGGGTATGGCGGCCGAACTCATGTACGCGACGGATCTTTTCGACGAAGCGTTCGTCTCCGGGTTCAGCCGGCGATTCCTGCGGTTGCTGCGTGCGGTCGGCGCCGCTCCCACGGTGGCCGTGGGCGATATCGAAATCATGGATCCGGCCGAACGGTCGATGATGCTGCAGCGGTGGAACGCCACCGAGTTCCCGGTGGAGACCGCGCTCACCGCCACCCCGGGCAACAGCATCATGACGCTGGTATCGCTGTTCGAGGCGCAGGTCGCCCGGGCACCCGAGGCCGTGGCCCTCACCTTCGACGGCACGAACCTGACCTACCGGGAGTTCGCGGGCCGGGTGCACCGGCTGGCGCGGTGGCTGCGCGAGGCCGGGGTCGGTACGGAAACATATGTGGCCCTGGGGATTCGCCGGTCGATCGATCTCCTCACCGGCATCTACGCGGTAGTGGCCGCGGGCGGTGTGTATGTGCCGCTGGATCCGGACCAGCCACTCGAACGTCTCGAGTACATCATCGATACGGCGCAACCGGTCTGCGTGCTGACCTCCGGTGAAGACCTGGATCCGGCGATTGCCGGCCAGGTGCGGATCGATCGGCTGGACCTGTCCGGTTTCGCGGACACCCCGGTCACCGATGCCGATCGGCTGCGGCCGCTGCGGCCGGACAACACCGCGTACGCGATCTTCACCTCGGGCTCCACCGGACGCCCGAAGGGTGTGGTGGTATCGCACCGGTCGGTGGTGAACCACCTGGTGACGACCCATGCCCGGCACGGCGTCAGCCCCGACCATGTGCTGCTGCTGCGTACGCTGCCCACCTTCGACGCCTCCGTGATGGAGATCTTCGTCGCGCTGCAGGTCGGCGCCCGGCTGGTCATCGCGCGTCCGGAAGGACATCGCGACGCCGCGTACCTCACCCGGTTGATGGCCGACGAGGGTGTGACGATGGCGCAGTTCGTGCCGTCGCTGCTGTCGGTGTTCCTGTCCGAATCCGAGCCCGAATCCTGGGCCGGCGTGCGCGATATCGTCGTCGGCGGCGAACTGCTCTCCGCCGACCTCGCCCGGCGGGTCCGCGAGATCACCGGTGCCCGCCTGCACAACCAGTACGGCCCGACCGAGACCACGGTCGATGTCACCCACTACGAGGTGACCGATACCGAAATCGGTGCGGTCCCGATCGGTGTCCCGGGATTCAACGTCCAGGCCTATGTGCTGGACGAGCGGGTACGGCCGGTGCCGGAAGGAGTTCCCGGTGAGTTGTACATCGGTGGTGTGCAGGTGGCGCGCGGCTATCTGGCCCGCCCGGACCTGACCACTGCCCGTTTCATCGCGAACCCGTTCCGCGACGGCGAGCGGATGTATCGCACGGGCGATGTGGTCCGCTGGTCCACCGACGGGGAGCTGGAGTACCTGGGTCGCAGTGACTTCCAGGTGAAGCTGCACGGTCTGCGGATCGAGCCCGGTGAAATCGAACATGCGCTGACCGAGCTGGATTCGGTCGCCGAGGCCGTGGTCGTGATGCGCAGCCATGCGCGCACCGGCGATCATCTGGTGGCGTATGTCGTACCGGTCACCGGCCGGGCGATCGACACCGACGAACTGCGGGCGCATCTGCGCGACCGGTTGCCGTCGTACATGGTGCCGTCGGCGTTCATGGTGCTGGACGCGTTCCCGCTCAATTCTTCGGGCAAGCTGGATCAGAGAGCGTTGCCGGAACCCACGTTCGAGGCCCGCGTCTTCCGCGCGCCGTCCACCCCGATCGAGGAGATCGTGGCGAATACGTTCGCCGAGGTCCTCGGGGTCGAGCGGGTCGGCGCGGACGACGACTTCTTCGAGCTGGGCGGCAACTCGCTGGTCGCGACCCAGGTCGCGGCGCGTATCGGTACCGCGCTGAACGTGACTGTGCCGGTGCGCGCCCTGTTCGAGGCGCCCACGGTCGCGGCCTTGGCGGTCCGGGCCGAACAGGCCGGGGAGTCGGCGCGTCCGGCGCTGGTCGCGGGCCCGCGCCCGGATCGGCTCCCGCTGTCCTACGCGCAGCAGCGGATGTGGTTCCTGAACCAGTACGACACCTCGTCGGTGGCCTACAACCTGCCGCTGGCGATCCGCCTCACCGGTGACCTCGATGTGGCGGCCCTGCGTGCGGCAGTGGCCGATGTGGTGTGGCGGCACGAATCGCTGCGCACCCACTACCCGCAGATCGACGGCACGCCGGCGCAGGTGATCGTGCCCGCCGAGCAGGTGGCGCCGGATCTCACCCCGGTCGCGACCACCGCGGCCGAGGCGGTGGCGGCGATCACCGAGTTCGTGGCCACCGGTTTCGATGTGGCCGCGGCGATTCCGCTGCGGGCCCGGCTGTTCGCGACCGCGCCGGACGAGCATGTGCTGGTCGTGGTGGTGCACCATATCGCCGCGGACGGTTTCTCGATGGCGCCGCTGGCGCGCGATGTGATGACCGCGTACACGGCGCGCGTCCAGGACGAGGTGCCGGGCTGGGAAACGCTACCGGTCCAGTACGCCGACTACGCGCTGTGGCAGCGGCAGGTGCTGGGTGCCGAGGACGATGCGTCCTCGCCGATGGCGCGCCAGATCGCGTTCTGGCAGCGCACCCTCGCCGATCTGCCCGATGAGCTGGCACTGCCGGCCGACCGGCCGCGCCCGGCGGTGGCCTCGCTGCGCGGTGCGACCGTGCGCGCCGAGTTGCCGGCCGAGCTGATCCGGACGCTGGACGAGCTGGCCCGCGCCCGCGGCGCCTCGATGTTCATGGTGCTGCACGCGGCGCTGGCCGCACTGCTGGCCCGCCTCTCCGGTAGCGATGACATCGCGATCGGTACGCCGATCGCGGGTCGTGGTGAGCAGGCGCTCGACGATCTCGTCGGTATGTTCGTCAACACCCTGGTACTGCGCACCGCGGTCGAATCGGGGGAGACCTTCGCCGACCTGCTGGAGCGGGCCAAGCACGCCGACCTCGACGCGTTCGGTCACGCGGATGTGCCGTTCGAACGCCTGGTGGATCTGCTGGCGCCGGAGCGGTCGCAGGCCCGCAACCCGCTGTTCCAGGTGGCGCTGTCGCTGCAGAACAATGAGCAGCCGGTACTGGATCTGGCCGGGCTCGAAGTCTCGGGGATGGACCTCGCCGACGATGTCGCCCGTTTCGATCTGCAGTTCACGCTGGGTGAGAACGCCTCCGGCGGAATGGTTCTGGACCTGAATTACGCCACCGAACTGTTCGACGAATCCACTGTCCGCACGATGATCACGCGGTTCCAGCGATTGCTGGCAGCGGTTGCGGCCGACCCGGGTGTGGTGCTGGGCGCGATCGAGATCCTGGACGACACCGAGCGGGCCGCGGCTCTGAGCCACACGGGTGGTCCGGCGGTGCCGGCAGGCACGTTGCCGGAGTTGCTGGCTGCTGCCGTGGCGGTCGACCCGGCCGCGCCGGCGGTGGTGTTCGACGGCGCTCAGTTCTCCTACGGGGAGTTCGACGAGCGGTCGAATCGCCTGGCACACGTGCTGATCGAACGTTGTCTGGGTGCCGACGACGTGGTGGCCGTGGCGATACCGCGGTCGGCGGATTCGGTGCTCGCCGAATGGGCCGTGACCAAGTCGGGTGCGGCATTCCTGCCGATCGACCCGACCTATCCGGAAGACCGGATCACCCATATGCTCACCGATTCGGGTGCGCCCGCGGGTATCACCGTCTCTTCGGTACGCGCCGATCTGCCGGATTCGGTGGACTGGCTGGTCCTCGACGAGCTCGCGCTCGACGGCTACCCGGCCGAGCCGATCACCGATGCCGACCGGGTCTGGCCGTTGACTCCGGAAAGCGCTGCGTACGTCATCTACACCTCCGGTTCGACCGGCCTGCCCAAGGGTGTTGTCGTCAGCCATGCGGGTCTGGCGAACTTCAGTGCCGAGCAGGTGGAGCGGTACCGGTTGACCTCGGCGTCGCGGGCGCTGGCGTTCGCGTCGCCGTCGTTCGACGCCTCGATCCTGGAGTTGCTGCTCGCGGTCGGTTCGGCGGGTGCGCTGGTTGTGGTCCCGACCGGTACCTATGGTGGCGCGGAGCTGGGTGAGCTGATCTCCCGTGAGGGTGTGACGGTCGGCCTCATCACGCCGTCGGTGCTGGCTTCGCTGGATCCCGCGGACCTCGCGGGTATGGAAGTCATCATTGCCGGTGGTGAGGCTGTGTCGGCGGATCTGGTGGCCAAGTGGTCCACCACCGAGGGTGGGGTGGAACGCCGGTTCCACAATGCCTACGGCCCGACCGAAGCGACGATCGCGACCAATATCAGTGGCCGGTTGCTTCCCAGTGATCCGGTCACCATCGGTGGCCCGGTGCGGGGTATGCGTGCCCTCGTGCTCGACGACCGGCTGAATCCGGTGCCGGAAGGTGTTGCGGGTGAGCTGTATGTCGGCGGTATCCAGCTGGCGCGTGGTTATCACGCCCGGCCGGGTCTCACCGCCGAGCGCTTCGTCGCCGACCCCCACGGCACGCCGGGTGCGCGTTTGTATCGCACCGGTGATGTGGTGCGCTGGCGGCGTGATGCCGCGGGTGATCCCGCGGTGGAGTATGTGGGCCGTAACGATTTCCAGGTGAAGGTCCGCGGTTTCCGTATCGAACTCGGCGAGATCGACGCCGCGCTCACCGCGCACGACACCGTGGACTTCGCGGTCACCACGGGCCATGAGAACGCCGCGGGCGTGACCTCGCTCGTCTCGTATGTGGTTGCCGCAGCCGGTCGTTCCGTCGATACCGACGAGGTCCGTGAATATGCCGGGCAGCGGTTGCCGGGTTACATGATCCCGTCGTCGATCATGGTCCTCGACGCCATCCCGCTGACCCCGGCGGGCAAACTGGACCGCCGGGCCTTGCCGGAACCCGTATTCGAGGTGCGTGAATTCCGGGCGCCGTCGACGCCGACCGAGAACGTGGTGGCCGGTGTGCTCGCCGAGGTCCTCGGCGTGGAGCGGGTCGGCGTGGCCGATGATTTCTTCGCGCTCGGCGGTAACTCGCTGCTCGCGACCCAGGCCGTGGCCCGGCTGGGTGCCGCGCTCAACACCCAGGTGCCGGTGCGGACCCTGTTCGAGGCCTCCGCCGTCGGTGCGCTGGCGGCGCGTCTCGAAGAGCAGACCGGTTCCGGTGGCCGTCCGCCGCTGGTACCGCAACCGCGGCCCACCAGGGCGCTGCCGTCCGGTGAGGTCGTGACACGGATTCCGCTGTCGCTGGCGCAGCAGCGGATGTGGTTCCTGAACTGGTTCGACGGCGGTGCGGCCGCCTACAACATCCCGATGGTGATCCGGTTGTCCGGGCAGCTGGACGTGGCGGCCCTGCGGCAGGCGGTCACCGATCTGGTCGCGCGGCACGAGGTGTTGCGGACGGTGTACCCGGAAACCGAAGCCGGGCCGGTGCAGGTCGTGCTGCCGGCCACGGGGGCGGTACCGGAGCTGGATATCCGCACGGTGTCCGCGGACGAGGTCGAAACCGTGGTGGCCGAGCTGGCCGGGATGTCGTTCGATGTCGCCGAACAGGTGCCGGTTTCGGTGACCCTGTTGCAGATCGACGGCGCGGTGGACGAATACGTGCTCGCCGCGGTGGTGCATCACATTTCCGGTGACGGTTCCTCGATGACACCGCTGACGCGGGACCTGATGACCGCGTACTCGGCGCGGGCGGCCGGCGGGGCGCCGCAATGGGCGCCGCTGCCGGTCCAGTACGCCGATTTCGCGATCTGGCAGCGGAATCTGCTGGGCGACGGCACCGATCCGTCGTCGCTGGCGCACGAGCAGCTCGCCTACTGGCGGTCCGCGCTGGCGGACCTGCCCGAGCAGCTGGATCTGCCGACCGACCGGCCGCGGCCCGCCGCCCAGTCGTACGACGGCGGGCGGGTCGAGGTGCGTATCGACGCGCAATTGCACCGCGCGCTGGCCGATTTCGCCCGCGAACAGGGCGCGACCCTGTTCATGGTGGCGCATACCGCGTTCGCGGTGTTGCTGGCCCGGTTGTCGGGCACCGGCGATATCGCGATCGGTACACCGGTCGCCGGCCGTGGTGAGGCCGCCCTCGACGACGTGATCGGCATGTTCGTGAACACCCTGGTGTTCCGGACCGAGGTCGACGGCGGGGAATCGTTCACCGATCTGCTGGCGCGCCAGCGCGAGGCCGATATCGCCGCCCTCGCGCATGCCGATGTGCCGTTCGAACAGCTGGTGGAAGCGCTGAACCCGGTGCGGTCCACGGCGCGGCATCCGCTGTTCCAGGTGGGCTTCACCTTCCAGAACCTGGCGCAGACCAGCCTGGAACTGGAAGGTCTGTCGGTATCCGGTGTCGAGGCCGGCGCCGAGGCGGCGCTGTACGACCTGAGCATGATTCTCAGCGACACCTACGACGCGACGGGCGCACCGGAAGGGGTTACCGGCTATCTGACCTACGCCACCGCGTTGTTCGACCACGCGACGGTGGCCGGGTTCGTGGACCGGTTCCTGCGGGTGCTCGAAGGGATTGCCGCCGATCCCACGGCTCCGGTCGGGGATATCGAACTGCTCGATGTGGCCGAACGTCAACTGGTGCTGCACCGGTGGAACGCGACCGAGCAGGCGATCGCGCCCGGCTTGCTGCTGGACGGGTTCGACCGGGTCGTCTCGCAGAGCCCGGACCGGACCGCCCTGACCTACGAGGGCACCGGTCTGTCCTACGGCGAGTTCGCAAGCCGCGTACATCGCCTGGCGCGGTGGCTGCGCGAGGCCGGGGTCGGCACGGAAACCTATGTGGCCCTGGGTATGCGCCGGTCGTTCGACCTGCTCACCGCCGCCTACGCCGTGGTGACGGCCGGCGGTGCGTATGTGCCGCTGGATCCGGACCAGCCCGTGGACCGGCTCGAGTACATCGTCGATACCGCGCGCCCGGTCTGCGTGCTCACCTCCGGTGAAGACCTCGATCCGGCGATCGCCGGGCAGGTGCGGATCGACCGGCTGGACCTGACCGGTTTCGCGGATACGCCGCTCACCGACGCCGACCGGCTGCGGCCGCTGCGCCCCGACAACACCGCATACGCGATCTTCACTTCTGGTTCCACCGGCCGACCCAAGGGCGTCCCGGTCTCGCACCGGGCCGTGCTCAACTACCTGGCGACCACCCGCGAACGGCACGGAATCGGCGCCGGCGATGTGCTGCTACAGCGCACCCTGGCCACCTTCGACCCGTCCGTGGTGGAGTTCTTCCTACCGCTGCAACTGGGCGCCCGCCTGGTCATCGCACATTCGGAAGGTCATCGCGACGCCGCGTACCTCACCCGCCTGATGGCCGACGAGGGCGTGACGATGGCGCAGTTCGTACCGTCGCTGCTGTCGGTGTTCCTGTCCGAATCCGATCCCGCGGACTGGGCCGGTCTGCGCAGTATCGTCGTCGGCGGTGAACTGCTGTCCGGTGAACTCGCGCAGCAACTGCGCGAACGTACCGGCGCCCGCCTGTTCAACCAGTACGGGCCGACCGAGACCACCATCGACGTCACCGCCCACGAGGTGACGGGCACCGAAACCGGCGCCGTGCCGATCGGTATCCCCGGTCTCAATACCCAGACCTATGTGCTCGACGACCGGTTGCGGCCGGTGCCCGCGGGTGTGCGGGGCGAGCTCTACCTCAGCGGTGCGCAGCTGGCGCACGGCTACCTGGCCCGCCCCGACCTCACCACCACGCGGTTCGTCGCGAACCCGTTCCGTGCCGGTGAGCGGATGTATCGCACGGGCGATGTGGTCTGCTGGACCCCAGACGGCGAGCTGGAGTACCTGGGCCGCAGCGACTTCCAGGTGAAGTTGCACGGACAGCGGATCGAACCCGGCGAGATCGAGGCCGCGCTCACCGAACACGATTCGGTGGCCCGCGCGCTGGTCATCCTGCGTCATTCGGGCACCGGTGATCAGCTGGTCGCCTACGTGATCCCGGCCGCCGGTGCGACCACCGACACCGAGGTTCTGCGGACCCATCTGCACGACCGCCTGCCGTCGTTCATGGTGCCGGCGGCGTTCGTGGAACTGGACGCGTTCCCGCTGAACGCCTCGGGCAAACTGGACCGTAAAGCGTTGCCGGAACCGGTGTTCGAGGTCCGGGAATTCCGGGCCGCCGCGACCCCCATCGAGGAGATCGTGGCGGATACCTTCGCCGAGGTTCTCGGGGTCGAGCGGATCGGCGCGGACGACGATTTCTTCGCCCTCGGCGGCGACAGCATCGTGTCCATCCAGCTGGTGTCGCGCGCCAAGGCCCGGGGTGTGGTGTTCACGCCGCGGCAGGTGTTCGAACAGCGCACGGTGGCGGGCTTGGCCTCGGTTGCCGAGTTCGCCGAATCCGCCGACCGCGAAGTGCGGACCCTGGCCGAAATGCCCGGCGGTGGGGTCGGCCGGATACCGCTCACCCCGGTGGTGCGGACCATGGTCGACCGCTTCGGCTCGTTCGGGCGCTTCCACCAGCTGACACCGCTGAGCCTGCCGGTCGGCGTCACCCGCGACACCCTTGCCGCGGTGATCGGCCCGGTGCTCGACCGGCACGATATGTTGCGGTCGCGCCTGGCGGTCGTGGACGGCGAATGGGTGCTGGAAACCGCCGAGCCCGGCTCGGTCGATGTGGATCCGCTCATCGACCACACCGTGTTCGATGCCGCCGCCACCGATGAACAGATCGCCGCGATCGCCTCTGCCGCCGCCGATGCCGCGCTGGACCGGATGGATCCGGCGAACGGTGTGGTCGTGCGGTTCGCCTGGCTGGAACCGGATACCGCCGATCGAGCGGGATACCTGGTCGTCATCGCCCACCACCTGGTGGTCGACGGTGTGTCCTGGCGCATCCTGCTGCCCGATTTCCTGCTGTCCGCCGGTGCGCACAGCGCCGGGCAGGCACCGGAACTGCCGAAGCCGACCACCTCGATGCGGACCTGGGCGCATGCGCTGGAGCAGCATGCGCGCAGCGCCGAGCGGGAGGCCGAACTCGAGTACTGGCGGACCGTCGCCGGTACCGCCGATCCGCTGCTGACCGAGCGCGCGCTGGACCCGGCGGTCGATACCGCAGCACTCGTCGAAACCCATGCGGTGCGCGTATCTCCCGAGGTCACCCAGGCGCTGCTCACCACCGTGCCGGCACTGTTCCACGGTGGCGTGAACGACGGCCTGCTCACCGCGCTCGTCCTGGCCGCCACCACCTGGCGGGCCCGGCGGGTGCCGGGGGCGGCGATCGACGATCCGCTGCTGATCCGGCTGGAGGGCCACGGTCGTGAGGAAGAGGTCGTGCCCGGTGCCGATCTGTCCCACACCGTCGGCTGGTTCACCTCGGTGTTCCCGGTGCGGTTCGCACCGGCCGGTATCGATATCGAGGATGCCCTGGCCGGCGGACCGTCGCTGGGTGCGGCGCTCAAGGCGGTGAAGGAACAGCTGCTCGCCGTGCCGGACAAGGGCATCGGCTACGGGCTGCTGCGCCACCTGAACCCGCGGACCGCGGGCGAACTACCGGCCGAACTGCCGGGTCAGGTGAGCTTCAACTACCTGGGCCGTTCCGCCGGGGCGAGCGAGATCTCCCCGGAGATGCGTGAGTTCGGCTGGCTGCCCGCCGATCTGGCGGTCGACGCGGCATTCGACGCGGATATGCCCGCCCTGGCGCTGCTGGATATCAACGCCATCATCGTCGGCGACGAGTTCACCGCGAATATCGGCTACCCGACGACCTTGCTCGGGGCCGACGAGGTCCGCGAATTCGGTGAGTTGTGGGCGCAGGCGCTGGAAGCGGTCGCCCGGCACGCGAATTCCGCGGGCGCCGGCGGGCACACCCCGTCCGATTTCGGCATGGTCGCCCTGTCGCAGTCCGATATCGACGGGATCGAACGGCGTTTCCCGATGCCGGTCGCCGATGTGTGGCCGCTGTCCTCGATGCAGGCGGGCATGCTGTTCCACGCGCAGCTCGCCGCCGCATCGGTGGACGTGTACACCGGCCAGGTCGTGCTGACCCTGACCGGCCGGGTGGACGCCGACCGGCTGCGGGCCTCGGCCCAGGCCCTGGTCGACCGGTACGAGAACCTGCGCACCGCCTTCGTCACCAACCACGAGGGCAACCCGGTCCAGGTCGTCCTCAAGGATCTGCCGGTCGACTGGACCGAATACGACCGCAGTGCCACCGGCACCGCCGCCGATCTCGTCGAGGCGGACCGGATGCGGCGCTTCGATCTCACCGCGCCGCCGCTGCTGCGCTTCACACTGATCAAGACCGGTGCCGATACCTGGCAGTTCGTGGTGTCGAACCACCACATTCTGCTCGACGGCTGGTCGATGCCGCTGCTCATGCGGGATCTGCTGACGCTGTACGCGCTGCATGCCGAAACCACCGGTCTACCGGCGGTCCGGTCCTACCGCACCTTCCTCGAGTGGGTGGGCCGGCAGGACCGGCAGGTCTCGCTGGACGCCTGGCGATCCGCCCTGGCGGAGGTCGGCGAACCGACGCTGCTCGCCCGCTCCGGAACGGGCGGTTCCGCGCACGAGATCACCGCGCTCTCGGGTGAATACGTATTCGAGCTGGATACCGAGGCCACCGCCCGGATCACCGCGCTGGCCACCGAACTCGGCGTCACCGCGAATACGGTGCTGCAGGTGGCGTGGGCGGTACTGATCGGCCAGCTGACCGGCCGCGACGATGTGCTGTTCGGCGCCACCGTCTCCGGCCGCCCGCCGGAGCTGCCCGGCGTGGAATCGATGGTCGGGCTGTTCATCAACACCATCCCGGTGCGGGTGCGTTTCGAACCCGGTGAGTCCGCGCGTTCGCTGCTGGGCCGGGTGCAGGCCGAACAGGCCGATCTGCTGGATCACCACCACGTGGCCCTCGCCGATATCCATGCGGCGGCCGGGATGTCGGCACTGTTCGACACCCTGCTGGTGTTCGAGTCGTATCCGGTGGATGCCGAGGGTATTCAGGCGCAGGCCGCCGATATCGACGGTATGGCGGTGACCGGTCTCGACGGTGTCGATGCCACGCACTATCCGCTCACCCTGGTCGCCTCGCTGGGCAGCACGCTGCGTGTTCGGGCCGGCTACCGGCCGGATATGTTCGGCGAGGACGAGGTCCGGCGGATCGCGGACCGGCTGGTGCGGGTGCTCGGCGGATTCGTCGCCGATCCGGGCGCCGCTGTCGGTGATATCGACCTGCTGGACGCCGCGGAGCGCGAGACGGTGCTGCGCCGCTGGAACGCGACCGAGCATCCGCTCGCGCCGGCCTTGCTGCTCGACGGGTTCGCCCGGGCGGTGGCCGAGCATCCGGACCGGGTGGCGGTGACCTTCGAAGGTGCCGAGCTGACCTATGCGGAACTGTCCGCGCGGGTGAACCGGACTGCGCGGGCCCTGGTGGCCGCGGGCGTGGGTCCGGAATCGCTGGTCGGCCTGGTCATGCGGCGGTCGCTGGATCTGGTGGTCGGCATGTACGCGGTCGTCACCGCGGGCGGTGCGTATGTGCCGCTGGATCCGGACCATCCGGCCGAGCGGATCGGTTATGTGCTCGATACCGCGCAGCCGGTATGTGTGCTGACCACGACCGCCGATGCCGGCGCTGTTCCCGAGGGGACAGGTGTGCCGGTACTGGAGCTCGACGTTCTGGACGTTGCCGGATACGACGGGGCACCGCTGACCGATGCGGACCGGCTCGCGGCGGTGCGGCCCGGTAACACCGCCTACGTCATCTTCACGTCCGGTTCGACGGGGCGGCCGAAGGGGGTGGCGGTCTCGCATGCGGCGATCGTCAACCAGGTCGCCTGGATGCTGGCGCAGTATCCGATGGGCGCCCGCGATGTGTACCTGCAGAAGACCGCGACCACATTCGACGTATCCCTGTGGGGTTACTTCCTGCCGCTGGCCGCCGGTGCCCGGCTCGTGGTCGCCACCCCCGACGGCCACCGCGACCCGGCGTACCTGGCGCGGGTGATCGCCGAGCAGAACGTGACGGTGACCGATTTCGTCCCGTCGATGCTGACGGTGTTCGCGGCCTACACCCCGGCGGGTTCGATCCCCGGACTCGAACATGTCTTCGTGATCGGTGAGGCGCTGCCCCCGGAGACGGTGACCGCGATGCACGCCGTCTCGGATGCGGCACTGCACAACCTGTACGGCCCGACCGAGGCCGCGGTATCGATCACCTACTGGCAGGCCACCGGCGCCGAAACCGGCAGCGTCCCGATCGGTGTGCCGCAGTGGAACTCGCGGGTGTATGTGCTCGACGGCCGGTTGCGGCCGGTTCCCGAAGGCGTCGTGGGCGAGCTGTATCTCGCTGGCGACCAGCTCGCGCGGGGCTATGTCACGCGACCCGATCTCACGTCGGATCGGTTCGTGGCCAGCCCGTTCGACGCGGCCGCGCGGATGTACCGCACCGGCGACCTGGTGCGCTGGCAGCGGGTCGATGGCCGGCCGGTGCTGGAGTACCTGGGCCGCACCGACTTCCAGGTGAAGTTCCGGGGCCAGCGGATCGAACTCGGCGAGATCGAATCGGCATTCCTGGCGCAGCCGCAGGTGAGCCAGGCCGTGGTCACGGTGGTGGCCTCGCAACTGGGTGAGCAGTTGGTCGCCTATGTGGTGCCCGCGCCGGGTGCGCAGATCGAAACCGCGGAACTGCTCGATGCGGTGCGCGAGACCCTGCCCACCTACATGGTCCCGGCGACCGTCGTGCAGCTGGACGCGTTCCCGTTGAACACGTCGGGCAAGCTGGATCGCAAGGCGTTGCCGGAGCCCGAGTTCGAGGCCCGGGAGTTCCGGGCACCGTCGACCCCGATCGAGGAGATCGTGGCCGAGGTCTACGCCGATGTGCTCGGCGCGGAACGGATCGGCGCCGACGACGATTTCTTCGCGCTCGGCGGTAACTCGCTGATCGCGACCCAGGTCGCCGCTCGCCTCGGCCGCGCGCTGGATGTCGACGTCCCGGTGCGCATCCTGTTCGAGGCGCCCACGGTGGCCGCTCTGGCCGCGCGTGCGGAACTGCAGTCCGAGGCCGGCGGGCGGATCGCCCTGGCCCCGCAGCCGCGGCCCACGCAGACCCTGCCGTCGGGTGAGGTCGTGGAGCGGGTGCCGCTGTCGCTGGCGCAGCAGCGGATGTGGTTCCTGAACCGGTTCGATCCGGATTCGTTCGTGGACAACATCCCGATCGCGGTCCGGCTGTCCGGCGATCTCGATACCGCCGCTCTGCAAGCCGCCGTTGCCGATGTGCTGGTGCGGCACGAATCGCTGCGGACCTTCTACCCGGAGGTCGGCGGGACCCCGTACCAGCAGGTACTGCCCGCGGCCGAGGTGGTGCCCGAGCTGGCGCCGATCGAGGTCACGGCGGGCGATCTGCCCGCCCGGCTCGCCGAACTGGTGCTGGCCGGATTCGATGTCACCACGCGCGTGCCGTTCCGGGCCCGGCTGTTCCGGCTGAATGCGTCCGAGCATGTGCTCGGTTTCGTCGTCCACCACATCTCCGGTGACGGTTTCTCGATGGCACCGCTGCTGCGCGATGTGGTGACCGCCTATATGGCGCGCACCGCGGGTGAGAACCCCGGCTGGGCACCGCTGGAAGTCCAGTACGCCGATTTCGCGCTCTGGCAGCGGCAGGTACTGGGCGCCGAGGACGATCCCGAATCGGTGATCGCCCAGCAGGTTGCGTACTGGTCGCGGGAGCTGGCCGGGCTACCGGATCAGCTGGACCTACCGGCCGACCGGCCGCGGCCCGCGGTCGCCTCGGGCCGGGGCGCCGCCCATACCTTCGAGATCGACGCCGAAACCCACGCCGGGCTCACCGAACTGGCGCGGACCGAGGGCGCGACCCTGTTCATGGCCGTGCACGCGGCGTTCGCGGTACTGCTGTCGCGGCTGTCCGGGGAAACCGATATCGCGATCGGCACCCCGATCGCGGGCCGCGGTGAACGCGCGCTCGACGATCTGATCGGTATGTTCGTCAACACCCTGGTGCTGCGGACACCGGTCGATACCGGGACCGGGTTCACCGAACTCCTGGGTGCGGTGCGCGGGAGCGATATCGCTGCGTTCGGGCACGCCGATCTGCCGTTCGAGCGTCTGGTGGAAATCCTCAACCCGGTGCGGTCGCAGGCGCGGCATCCGCTGTTCCAGGTGATGCTGTCGCTGCAGAACACCCCGCCGCTGCATACGGAACTGCCCGGCCTCGGCGTCAGTGCGGTCGATATGCCGCTGGAGACCGCGAAATTCGATCTGCAGCTGGATCTGAGCGAACGGCCCGGCGCCGCGGGGATCGACGCGACCTTCACCTACGCGACCGACCTGTTCGATCGCGAAACGGTCGCCCAGTTCGCCCAGCGGTTCGTCCGGTTGCTGAAAGCCGTGGTCAAGACCCCGGAGCGCCCGCTGGGTGATCTCCCGCTACTGGACGCGCTGGAGGCGTCGACGGTACTGCGCGGCGGGTACGGCCGGGAGGCCGCCGTCGATCCGGCCGCGACGCTGGCCGGTCTGTTCGCCGACCAGGTCGCGCATACGCCGGAAGCGCCCGCGGTGGCGTTCGAGGGGACAGGTCTGTCCTATGCCGAGTTCGCTGCGCGGGTGAACCGCCTCGCCCGGCACCTGATCGCGCTGGGTGTCGGACCGGATGTGCCGGTGGCGCTGGGGATGCGGCGTTCGCTGGATCTGGTCGTGGCGATGTACGCGGTCGTCACCGCCGGCGGTACGTATGTGCCGCTGGATCCGGAGCAGCCGGCCGAACGGACGGATTACATCCTGGCCACCGCCGAACCGCTCTGCGTATTGACCAGTGCGGCCGACGGGTTCACCACGGCGGACCGGCCGGTCGTGGTGGTCGACGAGATCGACCTCTCCGGCTACGCCGATGCCGCCGTCACCGACGCCGAGCGGATCGCGCCGTTGCGGTCGTCGAATACCGCGTACGTGATCTTCACGTCGGGTTCGACGGGCCGGCCGAAGGGTGTGGCGGTCTCGCATGCGGCGATCGTGAACCGTCTGGTGTGGATGCAGTCCGAGTACGGTTTGCAGCCTTCGGATGTGGTGTTGCAGAAGACGCCGTCGACGTTCGATGTATCGGTGTGGGAGTTCTTCTGGCCGTTGCAGATCGGTGCCCGGTTGGTGGTGGCGAAGCCGGATGGTCATCGGGACCCGGCCTACTTGGCCGAGGTGATCGACGCCGAGCAGGTCACGGTGGCGCACTTCGTGCCGTCGATGCTGACGGTGTTCGTCGCTGCGCTGCCCGGTGAGACCGGTGCGCGGACGTGTGGGTCGCTGCGGCTGGTGTTCTCGTCCGGTGAAGCGCTGCCCGCGAAGCCCGCGCAGCGGTTGCGGGAGCTGACCGGTACCGCGGTGCACAACCTGTACGGTCCGACCGAAGCCGCGGTCGACGTGACCTATCACGAAGTCTCCGACGCGGATACGACGACAGTGCCGATCGGTGCCCCGGTGTTCAACACCCGGGTGTATGTGCTGGACGGCCGGTTGCGGCCGGTTCCGGTGGGTGTCGCGGGTGAGCTCTATCTGTCGGGCGTCCAGCTGGCGCGCGGTTATGTGGCGCGGCCGGACCTGTCCGCGGACCGGTTCGTCGCCGACCCGTTCGAGGTCGCCGAGCGGATGTACCGCACCGGCGACGTGGTGCGCTGGAACTCCACGGGCGAACTGGAATACCTGGGTCGTTCCGATTTCCAGGTGAAGCTGCGTGGTCTGCGGATCGAACTGGGCGAGATCGAGTCCGCCCTGACCGAGGCCGAAGAGGTGGCCCAGGCCGTGGTGGTGCTGCGCGGCGATGCCCGGACCGGGGATCAGCTCGTCGGCTATGTGGTGCCCGCCGCCGGTGCCGTGGTCGACACCGATGCACTGCGCAGCGCGCTGTCCGGCCGTCTGCCGTCCTATATGGTTCCCGCCGCGTTCGTCGTGCTCGACGCCTTCCCGCTGAACGCCAGCGGCAAACTCGACCGCCGCGCCCTGCCCGAACCGGTCTTCGCGGCGCGGGCGTTCCGGGCCCCGTCCACCCCGATCGAGGAGATCGTGGCGAATACGTTCGCCGAGGTCCTCGGCGTGGAACGGGTCGGCGCGGACGACGATTTCTTCGATCTGGGCGGTAACTCCCTGATCGGTATGCAGGTCGCGGCCCGGATCGGCGCCGCGCTCGGCACCCAGGTGCCGGTGCGGGCACTGTTCGAGGCGCCGGCCGTGGCCGCGCTCGCCGTCCGGGTGGAACAGTCCGGCGCCCGGACCCGGCCGCCGCTGGTGGCCGCGCCGCGCCCGGAACAGGTACCGCTGTCCTATGCCCAGCAGCGGATGTGGTTCCTGAACCAGTACGACACCTCCTCGGCGGCCTACAACCTGCCGATGGCGATCCGCCTCACCGGCGACCTCGACGTGGCGGCCTTGCGCGCGGCCATGGGCGATGTGGTGGCCCGGCACGAATCACTGCGCACTCGCTATCCGGAATTGGGTGGCCGGCCGGTGCAGTTGATCCTGCCCGCGGACCAGATGACGGCGGATCTGGATCCGGTGCGGGTCCCGGCGGACGAAGTGACCGCGAAGGTCGTCGAGTTCGCATCGGCCGGTTTCGATGTGGCCGCGGCCGTACCCGTGCGGGCCCGGCTATTCGAGGTCGCGGCCGGGGAATTCGTGCTGGTCGTGGTGCTGCACCATATCGCCGGTGACGGTTTCTCACTGGCGCCGCTGGCACGCGATGTGGTGACCGCGTACGCGGCGCGGGCGCAGGGCGAACTCCCGAACTGGGATCCGCTGCCCGTGCAGTACGCCGACTACACCCTGTGGCAGCGCGAGGTACTGGGCGCCGAGGACGATCCCGAGACCGCGATGGCGCAGCAGATCGCGTTCTGGCAGCAGACCCTCGCGGATCTGCCCGATGAACTCGTCCTGCCCACCGACCGGCCGCGGCCCGCGGTGGCCTCCATGCGCGGCGCGACGGTACGCGGCGAACTGGGCACCGAGCTGGTGCGGAACCTGAACGCGGTGGCCCGCGCCCGCGGTGCGTCGATGTTCATGGTGCTGCACGCCGGTCTGGCGGCATTGCTGGCGCGGCTGTCCGGTAGTGACGACATTGCGATCGGTACGCCGATCGCGGGCCGTGGTGAGCAGGCGCTCGACGATCTGGTCGGTATGTTCGTCAACACCTTGGTGCTGCGGACCGAGGTCGGTTCGGGCGATTCCTTCGCCGATCTGGTGGACCGGGCCCGCCGGGCGGATCTGGACGCGTTCGGCCACGCGGATGTGCCGTTCGAACGCCTGGTGGATCTGCTGGCGCCGGAGCGGTCGCAGGCGCGCAACCCGCTGTTCCAGGTGGCGCTGTCGTTCCAGAACCAGGAGCAGGCGGTCCTGGATCTGGCCGGGCTGACCGTCGCCGGCGTGGAACTCGCCGACGATGTCGCGCGCTTCGACCTCCAGTTCACCTTGGCCGAAAACGGTTCCGGCGGTATGGAACTGGTGTTGAACTACGCCACCGAACTGTTCGACGAAACCACCGCGCACACCATGATCACGCGGTTCCGGCAGGTACTGGCGGCGGTCGCCGCCGATCCGGATGCGGTACTGGGTGATCTCCAGCTCCTCGACGCGGGCGAACGCCGCGAACTGCTGTCCCGCACGGGTGGCCCGGCGGTACCGGCGCAGACATTGCCGGAGCTGCTGGCCGCTGCCGTGGCTGTCGATCCGGCCGCACCGGCGGTGGTGTTCGACGGTGTTCGCCACTCCTATGGCGAGTTCGACGAGCGGTCGAACCGTTTGGCACGGGTGCTGATCGGCCGCGGTTCGGGTGCCGAGGATGTGGTGGCCGTGGCGGTGCCGCGGTCGGCGGATTCGGTGCTCGCCGAATGGGCCGTGACCAAATCCGGTGCGGCATTCCTGCCGATCGACCCGACCTATCCGGAAGACCGGATCACCCATATGCTCACCGATTCCGGTGCATCCGTGGGTATCACGGTGTCGTCGGTGCGGGCCGATCTGCCGGATTCGGTGGACTGGCTGGTTCTGGACGAACTGGATCTGGACCGGCATTCGGCCGGGCCGGTGAACGATGCCGACAGGCTGCGGCCGCTGACTCCGGCGAACACCGCGTATGTCATCTACACCTCCGGCTCCACGGGCCTGCCCAAGGGCGTTGTCGTCAGCCATGAGGGCTTGGCGAACTTCAGTGCCGAGCAGGTGGAGCGGTACCGGCTGACCTCGGCGTCGCGGGCGCTGGCGTTCGCGTCGCCGTCGTTCGACGCCTCGATCCTCGAGCTGCTGCTCGCGGTCGGTTCGGCGGGTGCGCTGGTTGTGGTGCCGACCGGTACCTATGGCGGTGCCGAGCTGGGCGAGCTGATCTCCCGTGAGGGTGTGACGGTCGGCCTGATCACGCCGTCGGTGCTGGCTTCGCTGGATCCCGCGGACCTCGCGGGTATGGAAGTGATCATCTCCGGTGGTGAAGCCATTTCCGCCGATCTCGTCGCGAAATGGTCCACCGCACCGGCGGGTGGGGCCGAGCGGCGGCTCCACAATGCCTACGGCCCGACCGAGGCCACGATCGCCACGAATATCAGTGGTGTGCTGCATGCCCGTGATCGGGTGACGATCGGTGGCCCGGTACGCGGTATGCGGGCGCTGGTCCTCGACGACCGGTTGAACCCGGTCCCCGAGGGTGTGGCCGGTGAACTGTATGTCGGCGGTATCCAGCTGGCGCGTGGCTATCACGCGCGGCCGGGTTTGACCGCCGAGCGTTTCGTCGCCGACCCGCACGGCGAGCCCGGTTCCCGCCTGTACCGCACCGGTGACCTGGTGCGCTGGCGGCGCGACGCCGCGGGTGACCCCGCGGTGGAGTATGTGGGCCGTAACGATTTCCAGGTGAAGGTCCGCGGTTTCCGTATCGAACTCGGCGAGATCGACGCCGCGCTCACCGCGCACGACACCGTGGACTTCGCGGTCACCACCGGCCACGAGAACACCGCGGGTGCGGTGTCGCTCGTGTCGTATGTGGTCCCGGCGCCGGGTGCCACTGTCGATATCGCCGACGTGACCGGGTTCGTCGCCGAGAGCCTGCCCGACTACATGGTGCCGGCGTCGATCATGGTCATCGACCGGATCCCGCTGACCCCGGCCGGGAAACTGGACCGTAAGGCACTGCCCGAACCGGTGTTCCAGGCGCGTACCGCCTTCCGCGGCCCGCGCACACCGGTCGAGCAGATCATCGCCGAGGTCTTCGCCGAGGTGCTCGGTGTGGACCGGGTGGGTGTCGACGATTCGTTCTTCGCCCTCGGCGGCGACAGCATCGTGTCCATCCAGCTGGTGTCGCGCGCCAAAGCCCGTGGCGTGGTGTTCACACCGCGGCATGTCTTCGAACAGCGGACGGTGGCCGGGCTGGCCTCGGTCGCCGAATCCGCGGACGCCGACAGTGTGCTGCAGACGCTGGTCGAAATGCCGGGCGGCGGTATCGGGTCCATGCCGTTGACGCCGATCGTGCGGTTCATGGCCGAACGACCCGGTTCCTTCGGCCGGTTCCACCAGCTCATCACCTTGGACCTGCCGGTCGGCATCGACCGGGAAACCATCGCCACCGTGGTGGGCCCGGTCATCGACCGGCACGACATGCTGCGGTCGCGGCTGTACACCGCCGGCGGCGACTGGACCGTGGAAACCGCCGCTCCGGGCAGTGTCGACGTGGACGCGCTAATCGACCACACCGTGTTCGACGGCGCCGCCACCGGTGCCGAACTGTCCGAGATCGCCGCGGCGGCCGTCGATGCCGCACTGGACCGGCTCGATCCCGAGAACGGGGTCGTGGTCCGGTTCGTCTGGCTGGAACCCGATACGGCCGACCGGCACGGTCATCTGGTGGTCATCGCGCACCACCTGGCGATCGACGGTGTGTCGTGGCGTGTGCTGGTACCGGATTTCGTGCTGTCCGCCGTCGCCCGCAGCGCGGGCCAGACCCCGGAACTGCCCGCACCGGTCACCTCCATGCGGACCTGGGCGCATGCCCTCGAACGCAATGCGCACAGCGCGGAACGGCTCGCGGAACTCGAGTACTGGCGGACCGTCGCCGGTACCGCCGATCCGTTGCTCACCGAGCGTCCGATGGATCCGGCGGTCGATACCGCCGGCGTCGTGGACGTGCACGCGGTGCGGGTATCGCCGGAGGTCACCCAGGCGCTGCTCACCACCGTGCCGGCGCTGTTCCACGGTGGCGTGAACGACGGCCTGCTCACCGCTCTCGTCCTGGCGACCGCCGCGTGGCGGGCCCGCCGGGTGCCGGGAGCGCCGCTGGACGATCCGCTGCTGATCCGGCTCGAGGGTCACGGCCGCGAGGAAGAGATCGTGCCCGGTGCCGATCTGTCACGCACGGTCGGCTGGTTCACCGCGTTGTTCCCGGTCCGGTTCGAGCCGGCCGGAATCGATATCGAGGCCGCGCTCAGTGGCGGGACGGAAATGGGCGCCGCGCTCAAACTCGTCAAGGAACAGCTGCTGGCGGTTCCGGACAAGGGTGTCGGCTACGGCCTGCTGCGCTACATGAATTCCGAGACCGCCGCGGACTTCCCGCGGACCATGCCGGGCCAGGTGAACTTCAACTATCTGGGTCGCGTCGGGGCCGGTGAGATTCCCGAGGAGATGCACGGCTTCGGCTGGCTCCCGACTGCCGATCTGGCCGTGGACGTCGGCTACGACCCGGATATGCCGGCCATGGCGCTGCTGGATATCAACGCCATCGTGGTCGGCGATGCCCTGACCGCGCGGATCGGCTACCCGACCACCCAGCTGTCGGCCGAGGAAGCCGCCGAATTCGGCGCGCTGTGGGTGCAGGCACTGGAAGCGGTGGCCCGCCATGCCGATTCCGCGACTGCGGGTGGCTACACGCCGTCGGACTTCCCGCTCGTCGAACTGACCCAGCGCGATATCGAGGGCATCGAGCAGCGGTACCCGCTGCCCGTCGCCGATATGTGGCCGCTGACCTCGCTGCAGGCCGGCATGCTGTTCCACGCGCAGATCGCCGCCACCTCGGTGGATGTGTACACCGCGCAGGCGGTACTCACGCTGACCGGCCGGGTGGATGCCGACCGGCTGCGGGCGGCCGCGCAGGCCCTGGTGGACCGCTACGAGAACCTGCGCACGGTCTTCGTGACCGACCGCGCGGGCAACTCGGTGCAGGTCGTCCTGGACGAGGTGCCGGTCGACTGGACCGAGCACGACCGCAGCGCCACCGGTGCCGCGGACGATCTCGTCGACGCCGACCGGTTGCGGCGCTTCGACCTCACCGAACCGCGGCTGATCAGGTTCACCCTGATCAAGACCGGACCGGATACCTGGCAGTTCGTGGTGTCGAACCACCACATCGTGCTAGACGGCTGGTCCATGCCGCTGCTCATGCGGGATCTGCTGGCGCTGTACGCGGTACACGCCGACCGCACCGCATTGCCGGCGGCCCGCTCCTACCGCCACTTCCTGGACTGGGTCGGGCGGCAGGACCACGAGGCCTCGCTGGCGACCTGGCGCGAGGCCCTGGCGGGGGTGAACGAACCGACGCTGCTCACCCGGCCCGATTCCGCGGGTGGCGCGTCCACCCAC
Source organism: Nocardia carnea (assembly GCF_029868325.1). Taxonomy (GTDB): domain Bacteria; phylum Actinomycetota; class Actinomycetes; order Mycobacteriales; family Mycobacteriaceae; genus Nocardia; species Nocardia carnea_C. The sequence continues at coordinate 15,545 of NZ_JARWNW010000095.1, read as the reverse complement.
GAAATCGAGACGCTGTCCGGCGAATACGCCTTCGAACTGGACACCGCCGCCACTGCCCGGATCGTCGCGCTGGCCGCCGAACTGGGTGTCACCGCGAACACCGTGCTGCAGGTGGCGTGGGCGATCCTGCTGGGCCGGATCACCAGTCGCGACGATGTGGTGTTCGGCGCCACCGTCTCCGGGCGCCCGCCGCAGCTGTCCGGTGTGGAGACCATGGTCGGCTTGTTCATCAACACCATCCCGGTGCGGGTGCGTTTCGATCAGTCCGAACCCGCGCGGGCACTGCTCGCCCGGACCCAGGGCGAGCAGGCCGATCTGCTGGACCACCACTATGTGGGCCTGGCCGATATCCAGGCCGCGGCCGGGCAGGCGAACCTGTTCGACACCCTGCTGGTGTTCGAGTCGTATCCGGTGGATGCCGAAGGTATCCAGGAGCAGGCCACCAATATCGACGGGATGGCGGTGACCGGGCTGACCGCGGTCGACGCCACCCACTACCCGCTGAGCCTGATCGCCACGCTGGGCAGCACGCTGCGGATTCGCGCCGGTTACCTGCGGGAACTGTTCGACGAGCCCGGCGTGCGCCGGATCGCCGACCAGTTGGTGCGGGTACTCACCGCCCTCACCGACGCGCCGGACCGGCCGCTCGGCGAGATCGATCTGCTCGACGACGCGGAACGGGAACTGGTGCTGCGCGGGTGGAACGACACCGCCCACCCGGTGGATTCCGCCGCGACCCTGGTGTCGATGTTCGATGCGCAGCTCGCCCGGACCCCGGACGCGCCCGCGCTGACCTTCGGTGAGCAGACGTTGTCCTACGCCGAGTTCGCCGCCCGGGTGAACCTGCTGGCACGCTGGTTGATCGACCGCGGGGTGGGCCCGGAATCCTTCGTGGCCCTGGGGATGCGGCGTTCGATCGATCTGGTGGTCGGCATGTACGCCGTCACCGTCGCCGGCGGTGCCTATGTACCGCTGGACCCGGACCATCCGGCCGAACGCACGGAATACATCCTGGCCACCGCGGACCCGGTGTGTGTGCTGACCTCCGCGGACGATCTGCCGATCGATACCGCGCAGGTGCGGATCGACAAGCTGGATCTGTCCGGATACAGCGATACTCCGATCACCGATGCGGACCGGGTCGCGCCGCTGCGCGCGAGCAATACCGCGTACGTGATCTTCACGTCGGGTTCGACGGGCCGGCCGAAGGGTGTGGCGGTCTCGCATGCGGCGATCGTGAACCGTCTGGTGTGGATGCAGTCCGAGTACGGTCTGCAGCCTTCGGATGTGGTGTTGCAGAAGACGCCGTCGACATTCGACGTGTCGGTGTGGGAGTTCTTCTGGGCCTTGCAGATCGGTGCGCGGCTGGTGGTCGCCAAGCCGGACGGTCATCGCGACCCCGCCTACCTGGCCGAGGTGATCGACGCCGAGCAGGTCACGGTCGCCCACTTCGTACCGTCCTTGCTGACCGTGTTCGTGGCTGCGCTGCCCGGTGAAGCGGGCGCGCGGACGTGTGCGTCGCTGCGGCTCGTGTTCTCCTCCGGCGAGGCGCTTCCGGCGAAGCCCGCGCAGCGGTTGCGGGAGCTGACCGGTACCGCGGTGCACAACCTGTACGGCCCGACCGAGGCCGCGGTCGACGTCACCTTCCACGAGGTGACCGACGCCGATACCGCCGTCGTGCCGATCGGTGCCCCGGTGTTCAACACCCAGGTGTACGTGCTGGACGGCCGGTTGCGGCCGGTGCCGGTCGGTGTAGCCGGTGAGCTGTACCTGGCCGGTACCCAGCTGGCGCACGGTTATGTGGCCCGCCCGGACCTGAGCGCGGACCGTTTCGTGGCGAATCCGTTCGCTGCCGGTGAGCGGATGTACCGCACCGGCGACGTGGTGCGCTGGAACTCGACCGGCGAACTGGAATACCTGGGCCGCTCCGATTTCCAGGTGAAGCTGCGTGGTCTGCGGATCGAACTCGGCGAGATCGAAACCGCCCTGACCGATATCGACGAGGTCGCCCAGGCCGTGGTGGTGCTGCGCGGCGATACCCGCACCGGGGATCAGCTCGTCGGCTACCTGGTGCCCGCGGCAGGTGCCCCGCTGGATATCGAGGATGTGCGCGAGGATCTGTCCGCGCGCCTGCCGTCGTACATGGTGCCCGCCGCCTTCGTGGTGCTCGACGAGCTGCCGCTGAACGCCAGCGGCAAACTCGACCGGCGGGCCCTGCCGGCGCCGGTGTTCGAGGCCCGCGTCTTCCGGGCGCCCTCGACCCCCATCGAGGAGATCGTGGCGAATACGTTCGCCGAGGTCCTCGGCGTGGACCGGGTCGGTGCGGACGACGACTTCTTCGAGCTGGGCGGTAACTCGCTGAGCGCGACCCGGGTGGCCGCCCGGCTGTCGGCCGCGCTGGACACCGATCTCGCCGTGCGGGAACTGTTCGAGGCCTCCACGGTGGCCGCCCTGGCGGCGCGCGCCGAAACGCATTCGGGTGCGGGCGGCCGGGTCCCGCTGGTACCGCAGCCGCGGCCCACACAGACCCTGCCGTCGGGTGAGGTCGTGGAGCGGGTGCCGCTATCGCTGGCACAGCAGCGGATGTGGTTCCTGAACCGGTTCGATCCCGAATCGGCCGCCGACAACCTGCCGATCGCGGTGCGGTTGTCGGGTCTGCTGGACCGGCAGGCCCTGCAGATCGCCATCGCCGATGTGCTGGCGCGCCACGAATCGCTGCGCACGTACTACCCCGAGGTGGATGGGACCCCGTACCAGCAGGTGGTGCCCACCTCGGCGGTGATCCCGGACCTGACCACGGTGGACGTTTCGGAAACCGACCTGTTCGCGCGGATCGCCGAATTCGTCGGCACCGGGTTCGATGTCACCGCCGCGGTCCCGTTCCGGGTCCGGCTGTTCGAGGTGGACCCGACCGAGCACGTGCTGGTGGTCGTCGTCCACCACATCTCCTCCGACGGTTTCTCTATGGGACCGCTGGCCCGCGATGTGGTCACCGCCTACAGCGCGCGGATCGAAGGCGGCGAGCCGGGCTGGCGCCCGCTCGAGGTGCAGTACGCCGATTACGCGCTGTGGCAGCGGCAGGTACTGGGGTCGGAGGACGATCCGGAGTCGGTGATCGCCGCGCAGATCGGGTACTGGGCAGGCGAGCTGGCCGGGATCCCGGAGCAGCTGGATCTGCCGGCCGACCGGTCGCGGCCCGCCGTGGCCTCCGGCCGGGGCGCGAGTCTGGACTTCGAGATCGACGATGCGGTGCACGCCGAACTGGTCGAGCTCGCGCGCAGCCGCGGGGTGACCTTCTTCATGGTCGTGCACGCCGCGTTCGCGGTACTGCTGTCGCGGTTGTCGGGCGAATCCGACATCGTCGTCGGCACTCCGGTCGCCGGGCGTGGTGAACGTGCGCTCGACGAGGTCATCGGCATGTTCGTCAACACCCTCGCCTTGCGGACGACGATCGATTCGGGCGCCGGCTTTGCCGAACTGCTCGAGCAGGTCCGCGGTAACGACGTGGCCGCGTTCGGGCATGCGGATCTGCCGTTCGAGCGGCTGGTCGAGGTGCTGAACCCGGTGCGCTCGCAGGCGCGGCATCCGCTGTTCCAGGTGATGCTCTCGCTGCAGAACAACAATCCGCAGGTCAGTGGCGAACTGCCGGGGCTGGCGATCAGCGGTATCGATTCGCCCATCGAGACAGCCAAGTTCGATCTGCATCTGGAACTCGCCGAACGGATCGGCCCCGCCGAGACCGGCGCGAACACCGCCCGCGGTGTCACCGCCAAGTTCATCTACGCGACGGATCTGTTCGACCAGGCCACGGTGGCCGGGTTCGCCGACCGGTTCACCCGGTTGCTGACCGCGGTGGTCGCCGATCCGGCGGCACCGGTCGGGGATCTCGAGATCCTGGCCCCGGCGGAGCGGACCCGGGTGCTGTCCGACTGGAACGCCACCGAACACCCGGTGCCCGCGGCGCTGCTGCTCGACGGATTCCACCGGGCGGTCGCCGAGTACCCGGACCGGGTCGCGGTGACCTCCGACGGCGCCGAGGTCACGTACGCGGAGCTGGACGCGCGGGTCAACCGGTTGGCCCGGCATCTGATCGCGCAGGGCGTGGGCCCGGAATCCCTGGTCGGGCTGCTGGTTTCGCGGTCGCTGGACCTGGTGGTGGGCATGTACGCGGTCGCCGCTGCCGGTGGCGCCTATGTGCCCCTGGACCCGGCGCATCCGGCCGAACGGATCCGGCACATCCTGGATACCGCGGCACCGGTATGCGTCCTGTCGACCACGGCCGATGCCGAGACGCTCGACGCGGACGTGCCGGTGTTCACCCTCGACACCGTCGATATCAGCGGATACGCCGATACTCCGGTCACCGATGCCGACCGGGTCGCGCCGCTGCGTACGAGCAACACCGCGTACGTGATCTTCACGTCCGGTTCGACCGGCCGGCCGAAGGGTGTGGCGGTATCGCACGGATCGGCCGCCAACCAGATCGCCTGGATCGTGGGCGAATACGGTATCGACCGCGATGATGTGGTGCTGTTCAAGACCCCCGCGACCTTCGACGTCTCGGTATGGGAACTGTTCGCACCGTTGACCGCCGGCGGCCGGATGGTCGTTGCCGAACCCGACGGGCACCGCGATCCGCAGTACCTGGCGTCGGTGATCGCCGAACAGGGTGTGACGGCGACGTCGTTCGTCCCGTCGATGCTGTCGGTGTTCGCGGAGAGCGCCGCCGCCGTGCCGGGTGCGCTTGCCTCGCTGCGGATGCTGTTCGTGGCCGGTGAAGCGTTCACCGGTGATGTGGTCGCGGCCGTGCGCCGGGTCAGTGATGTGGCGCTGTACAACCTCTACGGTCCGACCGAGTTCACCGTGCACGCCACGCACGCCGCGGTCGCCGACGAGGTTTCGGGTGCGGTGCCGATCGGTGGTCCGGTGTGGAACGCGCAGGTGTATGTGCTGGATTCGCGGTTGCGGCCGGTTCCGGTGGGTGTGACCGGTGAGCTGTACCTGGCCGGCGCGCAGCTGGCCCGCGGTTATGTGGGCCGCCCGGATCTGACTGCGGACCGGTTCGTCGCCGACCCGTTCGGCGCCGGTGAACGGATGTACCGCACCGGTGACGTGGTGCGCTGGACCGACGCCGGTGAACTGGTCTACATGGGGCGCTCCGACTTCCAGGTGAAGGTGCGCGGCCAGCGCATCGAACTCGGCGAAATCGAGGCGGCGCTGACCGATCATGCCGCGGTGGCGCGGTCGGTGGTCGTGGCGAAGTCCGACCCGAATACCGGCGACCGGCTGGTCGGGTACGTCGTGCCCGCCAAGGACGCCGTGGTCGATACCGACGAGCTGCGCGCCCAGCTGACCGAGCGGCTCCCGGCCTATATGGTTCCGGCCGCGTTCGTGGTGCTCGACGAGTTCCCGCTGAACGCGTCCGGGAAGCTGGACCGCAAGGCGCTACCGGAACCGGTGTTCGAGGCCCGGGAATTCCGGTCGGCCTCGACCCCGATCGAGGAGATCGTGGCCGGAATCTTCGCCGACGTGCTCGGGATCGACCGGGTCGGCGCGGACGACGATTTCTTCGCCCTCGGCGGTAACTCGCTGATGGCCACCCAGGTCGCGGCCCGGCTGGGGGCGGCGCTGGACACCACGGTGCCGGTGCGCGCGCTGTTCGAGGCCGCCACCGTGTCCGCACTGGCGGTGCGCGTCGAACAGCATGCCGGAACCGGCGGCCGGAAGGCCCTCGAAGCCGGACCGCGCCCCGAGTGGCTGCCGTTGTCGCTGGCCCAGCACCGGATGTGGCTGATCAACCAGTTCGATCCGAGTTCGGCCGCGTACAACATCCCGCTGGCCATCCGGCTCACCGGCGCACTCGATGTCGCGGCGATGCAGGCCGCGGTGACCGATGTGCTGGAACGGCACGAATCGCTGCGCACCCGGTACCCGGCCGGCCCCGACGGGCTGCCGTACCAGGAGATCCTGCCGGCCGCGCAGGTACTGCCCGGCGGGCTGAGCGTCGAATCGGCCGACGATCCGGTGGCCCGGATCGGTGCGCTGATGTCGACCGGCTTCGATGCCACGCAGGAGGTCCCGGTGCGGGCGCTGCTGCTCGAAACCGGGCCCGGCGAGCATGTGCTGGCCTTCGTCGCGCACCACATCACGGCCGACGGCGCGTCCATGGCGCCGCTGGCCCGGGATCTGGTGACGGCCTACCTGGCCCGCGTCGACGGGGACGCACCCGGCTGGTCGCCGCTGCCGGTGCAGTACGCGGACTTCGCGCTCTGGCAGCGCAGCGTGATGGGTGAGGAATCCGACGGCGGCTCCGTCGCCGCCGAGCAGCTGGCCTACTGGCAGAAACAACTCGACGGGGTCACCCCTGATGTCGAGCTGCCGCTGGACCGGCCGCGGCCGCTGGTGCCGTCGCTGCGCGGCGGGATCACCAGCTTCGGTGTGGACGCCGAAGTGCACCGGCTGCTGGACGAGTCCGCGCGGGCGCGGGGCGTGACGCTGTTCATGGTGTTGCACGCCGCGGTCGCGGTTCTGGTGTCGCGGTTGACCGGCGCCGGTGACGTCGTCATCGGCACCCCGGTCGCCGGCCGCGGTGAGCGGGCCCTCGACGACCTCGTCGGCATGTTCGTCAATACGCTGGCGCTGCGCACCAGGATCGATCCGGCCATGACGTTCGCCGAACTGCTCGACCATGCGCGCGAAACCGATCTGTCGGCGTTCGCCAACGCCGATATCCCGTTCGAACGAGTGGTGGAGGCGGTGCTGCCCGACCGGGCGACCGCGCAGAATCCGCTCTTCGATGTGGCGCTGTCGTTCCAGAACAACGAACGCGCCGTCGTCGATCTGCCCGGCCTGACCGTTCAGGCCCTGGACGAGGGCGCGCTGGCCGCGAAGTTCGATCTGCAGATCGGCGTCGATCCGCAGCGCGACGCCGACGGCGGCTACGGCGAACTCTGGTCGGTGTTCAACTACGCGGCCGACCTGTTCGACGAATCGACCGTGCAATCCTTCGGCCGCCGGTTCGAACGCATCCTCGCCGCGGTGGCCGCCGACCCGCAGATCCGCGTCGGCGAGATCGATATCCTCGACGCCGCCGAACGGGAGCGGATGGCGGCACCCGCGCCGCAGGCGGCCCACACCGCCTCGTCGGGTACCGCGCTGCCGCAGACGCTGCGGGCGTCGGTCGAGGAGGATCCGGACGGTCCCGCCCTGGTGTGGGGTGAGGAAGAGATCACCTACCAGGAACTGGACGCGCGGTCGTCGCGGCTCGCCCGGGTCCTGATCGCACGCGGTCACGGACCGGGAACCGGTGTGGTGGTCCGGCTCGATCGCGGGGTCGAGGCCGCGGTCGCCACCTGGGCGGTGCTGAAGGCCGGGGCCGCGCTGGTGGCCGCCGACGCGGTGGACACCGCCACGGCCGCGGGTCTCGCGGTCGGGGCCGGGATCGTGGCCGACTCCGCGCCGGACCTGCCGGCGGTGGACTGGCTGATCCCGGACGATCCGGAGCTGGTGGCCGAGATCGGTGCGCAGTCGTCGCGTCCGGTCACCTACGCCGACCGGGTCCAGCCGTTGCGTGGCAGCGATATGGCGTATGTGGCGGCGGGCGGCGTCCGGGTCTCCTACGACGATCTGGCCGCCGTGGTGGCCCGCGTGCACGCCGATACCGAGCTGACCTACGAATCGCGCACCTTCCGGCACGGCAAGGCCGACAGCCTGGCCACCGTGGTCGAGATCGTGGCAGCCGGTGCGGCCGGTGCCTCGGTGGTGCTGATCGCGGAGGTGAGTACCGAGGCACTCGCCGACGAATGGGTCACGCACCTGTGGACCGACCGCGCGGGCCTCGGCGCACTCGATCCGGAGGTCCTGGAAGACCTGTCCGCACTCGTCCTGGACGAAGGCGGACGGCCGGACGGGGAGTGGTCGGAGATCGAGTACGTACTGGACCTGTCGGCGCTACCGGACTGACGGGTCCGCCCGAAGCTCAGATGCCCCGTGCACCCGGTGTGGTCCGGTCGGGTGCGCGGGGTGTGGTCCGGTCCGGTGCGCCGGTCGCGATGCCGTTCGCGGCGCCGGTGGTGATTCGCCCTGTGTGCCGGGTGTGATCCAGACCGCGCGCCCGGCGTCATCCGCGCCGTACGCGGTGTGATCCGCGCCGTACGCCCGGTGCGCTCGCAGGGTGGCTGTGGCCTGCGACGGTAACGGCGGGGCCACGTCGGACCATGTAATGATGGAAGACTGCGAGTGCCGCAGCGGTCGGTCATGCCCTCATGGCGGTACCGCCGCCGCGCCGGGCGGCGGATCCGCGGCCTCGGGGCGCACGGCGTGCAGCATGGAAACGGCAGGTGAGGTAGGTAGATGGGTTCTGTTGTCGGTGACCAGAGCAGCCATCTCCAGGAAGTGATGCGAGGATGACCCGAACGGCACGCACTAGGCCCACCCGCGCCCGGCGCCCCCGTTTCACCAGCCTGCCCCAGCTCATGGCCACGGCCGTGGAAACCAACCCCACCGGGATCGCCGTCCGCTATGCCGATGCCACCACCACCCTCGGGCAGCTCACCTACGCGGAGCTGGACGAACGTTCCAACCGGCTGGCCCGGCTGCTCATCGCGCGCGGGGTAGGCCCCGAGGATCTGGTCGCGATCGGTATCCCGCGTTCGATCGATTCGGTGGTCGCGGTGTGGGCGGTGGCGAAGACCGGCGCCGGTTACGTGCCGGTGGACGTGAACCACCCCACGGACCGCATCACCCATATGGTGACCGATTCCGGCGTCGTGTTCGGGCTGTCGGTGGCGGACTCGGTGGCCGGACTACCGCAGCAGGTGGAGTGGCTGGCGGTGGACAGCCCGGATACCGCCGCCGCGCTCGCACAGTATCCGGCCGAACCGGTGTCCTTCGACGAACGGCTGCGCCAGTTGCGCGCCGAGCATCCGGCCTATGTCATCTACACCTCCGGGTCGACCGGCCTCCCGAAGGGCGTCGTGGTCACCCAGGCGGGGCTGGCCGGGTTCTGTGCCGAAGAGTGCGAACGGTTCCTGGTGGATTCCACCGCCGGGCTGACCCATTTCGCCTCGCCGTCCTTCGATATCTCGGTCAACGAAATGTTGATCGCTCTCGGCGCCGCGGCCACCCTGGTGGTGGTCGCGCCCACCGTGTACGGCGGCGAAGAACTGGCCGCGCTGGTGCGGCGCGAACCGGTGACCCATCTCATGCTCACCCCGTCCGCGCTGTCGTCGATCGATCCGGCCGGCCTGGACGATGTGCGCGTGGTGATCGTCGGCGGCGAGGCGTGCCCGCCGGAGCTGGTCCGGCGATGGGCCGGAACGCTGGTGGACGGCCATCCGCGCAAATTCTTCAACGGGTACGGGCCTACCGAGACCACCATCCTGGTCAATATCAGCGAGCCTCTGAAACCGGGTGAACCGGTCGATATCGGCGCGCCGGTCCGCAACGCCACCGAGTACGTACTCGACGAACAGTTGCGGCCGCTGCCCACCGGGGTCACGGGCGAACTGTATGTCGCCGGTATCCAGTTGGCGCGCGGGTACCACAACCGCCCCGGGCTCACCGCCGAACGTTTCGTGGCCAACCCGTTCGACGGCGGCGGTACCCGGCTCTACCGCACCGGCGACCTGGTGCGCTGGCGGGCAGACGGCGCGATGGATTATCTGGGTCGCAACGATTTCCAGGTGAAGATCCGCGGTTTCCGCATCGAGCTGGGCGAAATCGATGCGGTGCTGGCCGGGCACGAATCGGTGAACTTCGCCGTCACCATCGGATACGAGCCGCCCAGCGGGGCCACCGTATTGGCCGCGTACGTGCATCCGGCCGACGGCGCCGTGGTCGATACCGGCGAGTTGATCGCCCTGGCCGAGAGCCGGCTGCCCGCGTACATGGTTCCGGCGAGTATCACCGTGCTGGACAAGATCCCGCTGACTCCTATCGGGAAGCTGGATCGCCGGGCCCTGCCCGAACCCGAGTTGCGCACCACCGAGTACCGCGAACCGGAGACCTGGCTGGAGAAGCAGGTCGCCGCCGTATTCACCGAACTGTTGCATCCCGCCGACCCGATCGGCGCCGACGACAACTTCTTCGACCTCGGCGGTAATTCGCTGATCGCGACCCAGGTGGTGGCCCGGCTGGGTGCCGTGGTGGATGCGCGGATCCCGGCCCGGATCATCTTCGAGGCCTCGACCGTGGCCCGCTTTGCGGAACGGCTCGCCGAGCTCAGCGGGGAGGGGAGCGAGCGCCGGGCGCTCACCGCCGGACCACGTCCGGAGCGGGTGCCGCTGTCGATGGCACAGCAGCGGATGTGGTTCCTGAACCGGTTCGACGAGCAATCCGCGGCCTACAGCATCCCGATCGCGGTACGGCTGTCGGGCGAGCTGAATGTGGCGGCCCTGCGCGCCGCGATCGGCGATCTGGTCGATCGGCACGAGGTGCTGCGGACTTATTACCCGGAAACCGAATCCGGTCCGGTCCAGGTGGTGCTCCCACCCGGCGGGCAGATCGTCGATGTGGAATCCCGGGTCGTGGCGCCGGATGCCGTCGAGCCCGCGCTGATCGAACTCCTGTCGCTGCCGTTCGATGTCACCTCCGAGGTGCCGTTGCGGGGTGTGCTGTTCGAAATCGACGGCGCAACAGACGAATACGTGCTCGCGGTGGTGGTGCACCATATCTCCGGCGACGGCGCCTCGACCGGGCCGCTGACCCGGGACCTGATGACCGCCTATGCTGCTCGTGCCGCGGGCGAGGCGCCCGGATGGGCACCGCTACCGGTGCAGTACGCCGATTTCAGTATCTGGCAGCGGGAACTCCTCGGTGACGAGAACGATCCGGAATCCTTGGCGCACAAGCAGATCGAATACTGGCGGGAATCGCTGGCCGGGCTGCCGGATCAGCTGGAGCTGCCGGCGGATCGGCCGCGCCCGGCGGTGCAGTCGTTCGCGGGCGGCCGGATCGAGGTGCATATCGGCGCCGAGACCCATGCGGCACTGCTGGATATCGCGCGCGGTGCCAACGCGACCGCGTTCATGGTGATCCATTCCGCGTTCGCCGTGCTGCTGTCGCGGCTGTCCGGCACCGACGATATCGCCGTCGGCACGCCGCTGGCGGGTCGCGGTGAGGAAGCGCTCGAGGATCTGATCGGCATGTTCGTGAACACCGTGGTGTTCCGGACACAGCTGGATCAGGGGGAGGCCTTCACCGATCTGCTCGTGCGTCAGCGCGAGATCGATGTTGCCGCGCTGGCCCACGCCGACGTCCCGTTCGAACGCCTGGTGGAGGTGCTGAACCCGGTCCGTTCGCAGGCGCGGCATCCGCTGTTCCAGGTGGGCCTGTCGTTCCAGAACCTGGCGCAGACCAGTCTGGAGCTGCCCGGGTTGGCGGTTTCGGGGGTGGAGTTCGACTCCGAACTGTCCCAGTTCGACCTGCATCTGATCATCGGCGACCGGTACGACGAGTCGGGTGCCCCGGTGGGGCTGGGCGGTGTTCTGACCTACGCCACGGCGCTGTTCGACCACGCGACCGCGCAGGATTTCGTGGACCGGTTCGCGCGATTGCTGGATGCCATCGTCGCCGCTCCGCGGACTCCGGTCGGCGAACTGGACCTGCTGGGCCCCGCTGAGCGCGCCGCCCTGGTGCAGCGGAATACGACTGCCCGGGAATTGGATTCGTCCGACACCCTGGCCTCGTTGCTGAACGCCACTGTCGCGGCTACTCCGGACGCGGTGGCGTTGGTGGCCACCGATGGTTCGCGGATGTCGTACGCCGAACTGGGCGCGCGGATCAACCGGCTGGCCCGGTATCTGATCGCGCAAGGAGTGGGCCCGCAGGACCGGGTGGTGCTGGGCCTGCGCCGCTCGGTGGATCTGGTCGCCGCGATGTACGCGGTGACGGCGGCCGGTGGCACCTACGTGCCGATCGATCCCGGCCAGGCGACCGAACGCACGAACTACATTCTCGAGTCCGCGGCACCGGTATGTGTGCTGACGAATGCCGAGAGCGGGTTGGGTGCAGGTGTCGTGGGGGCGCCTGTGGTGGATCTGGGAACCCTCGATCTCTCCGGTCATTCGGACGCTCCGGTCACCGACGCGGACCGGGTGGCGCCGTTGCGAGCGTCGAATACGGCCTATGTGATCTTCACGTCCGGCTCCACCGGGCGGCCCAAGGGCGTGCCGGTGCCGCATGCGGCGATCGTGAACCAGTTGCGGTACATCACTGCCGAATTCGGTCTGGATGCCTCGGACTCGATCCTGCTCAAGACGGCGGCGACGTTCGATGTGTCGGTGTGGGAGTTCTGGACCGCTGCCGTGTGTGGTGGCCGGATGGTGATCGCCTCGCCGGACGGTCATCAGGACCCGTCCTACCTCAACAGCCTGATGGCTCGTGAGAATGTGACGACATCGGCGGTGGTTCCGTCGATGCTGGATGCGCTGCTGACCGCCGATGTGGATATGTCTGCGTCGTTGCGGCGGGTGCTGGCCATCGGCGAAGCGCTGCCGGCCCCGACCGCCCAGCGGATGCTCGCCGACTACCCGCATATCGGGCTCTTCAACCTGTACGGTCCGACCGAGGCCGCGGTGTCGATCACCACGCACCGGGTGACCGAGGCCGATGAGATTTCCGTGCCGATCGGTGCGCCGCAGTGGAATTCCCGCGTATACGTGCTGGACGGCCGATTGCAGCCGGTCCCGGACCGGGTATCGGGCGAGTTGTATCTGAGCGGTATCCAGCTGGCGAGCGGGTACTTCGGCCGGCCGGATCTGAGCGCGGAGCGGTTCGTGGCCGATCCGTTCACTCCGGGTGAGCGGATGTATCGCACGGGTGACCTGGTCGCCTGGAATCGTGACGGTGGTCTGGAGTATCGGGGTCGTACCGATTTCCAGGTGAAGATTCGTGGCTTCCGGATCGAGCTGGGTGAGATCGAAGCCGCGCTGCTGGCCCTGCCGGAGGTCGCGCATGCGGCTGTGGTGGCGAAGTCGGATCCGCGGACCGGTGATCGGCTCGTCGGCTATCTCGTCCCGTCCGCCGGCGAAGACGATACTGCCGGTGGATCCGGCGCCGGCCTGGATTTCGCACGTATCCAGGACGCGCTGGGGCAGCGGTTGCCGTCGTATATGGTGCCGTCGGCGTTCGTGGAGCTCGACGCGCTGCCGTTGAATGTGAACGGCAAGCTGGACCGTAAAGCGTTGCCGGAGCCGGAGTTCGAGGCGCGGGAGTTCCGGGCGCCGTCGACTCCGATCGAGGAGATCGTGGCGCATACCTTCGCCGAGGTTCTGGGTGCCGATCGTGTCGGTGCCGATGACGATTTCTTCGCCCTCGGTGGTAATTCGCTGGTTGCGACGCAGGTTGCGGCGCGGTTGAGCAAGGCGCTGGATACGACTGTTCCGGTGCGGGCATTGTTCGAGGCCTCCACGGTGGCCGGTTTGGCGGTGCGGGTCGAGCAGCATGCCGGTTCGGGTGGCCGCGCGGCGTTGGTGCCGCAACAACGCCCGACGCGGCTCACCGAGTCGGGCGAGGTCCAGGAAGCCGCTCCGTTGTCGCTGGCGCAGCAGCGGATGTGGTTCCTCAACCGTTTCGATCAGCAGTCGGTGGCCTACAACATTCCGCTGGCGATCAGGTTGTCCGGTGAACTCGACGTGGACGCCCTGCGGGTGGCGGTCGCGGATCTGGTGGCGCGCCACGAGGTCCTGCGCACGGTGTATCCGGAAACCGAATCCGGTCCGGTGCAGGTCGTCCTGCCGGTGGGCCGGGCGGTACCGCAGCTCGAGGTGCGGACCGTGGCGGCCGGCGATATCGTGACCGCCGTCTCCGAACTGGCATCCTCCGGTTTCGATGTGACCACCGAGGTGCCGCTGCGGGTAACGCTTTTCGAGGTGACCTCGGACGACAATGCCACGGATGCGGCCGAATTCGTGCTCGCCATGGTGGTGCACCATATCGCCGCCGACGGTTCCTCGGTCGGCCCGCTGACCCGCGACCTGATGGCCGCGTACGTGGCCCGCACCGCCGGCGAAACTCCCGGATGGGCACCGCTACCGGTGCAGTACGCCGATTTCAGTATCTGGCAGCGCAATCTGCTGGGCGACGAATCCGATCCGGGGTCGCTGGCGGCGAAGCAGCTCGGGTACTGGGAGGCGGAGCTGGCCGGGATTCCGGAGCAGCTCGACCTCCCGTCCGATCGCCCGCGGCCCGCCGTGCAGTCCTATGTGGGCGGCCGGCTCGAGGTGCGGGTCGACGCCGAGACACACGCCGGACTGCTGGCCATCGGTCAGCAGCACAATGCCACGTTGTTCATGGTGGTGCATTCGGCGCTGGCGGTGCTGCTGTCGCGGCTGTCGGGCACCGACGACATCACCATCGGCACCCCGGTGGCCGGTCGCGGCGAACAGGTACTGGACGATCTGATCGGTATGTTCGTGAACACCCTGGTGTTCCGGACCCAGGTCGATCGCGGCGAAGCATTCACCGATCTGCTGGCGCGGCAGCGCGATATCGATATCGCCGCCTTCGCACACGCCGATGTGCCGTTCGAGCGTCTGGTGGAGGTGCTCAACCCCGTCCGCTCGCAGGCACGGCATCCGCTGTTCCAGGTCGGGCTGACCTTCCAGAACATGGCGCGGTCCGCCCTCGAACTGCCCGGTCTGACGGTCGCCGGTGTCGATATCGATACCGAGATCTCGCAGTTCGACCTGAATCTGATGGTCGGCGACAGCTACGACACCGCCGGAACCCCGGCGGGTATGGACGGCTACCTGACCTACGCCACGGATCTGTTCGACCGGGCGACGGCGCAGGAGTTGGTGGATCGGTTCACCCGATTGCTGGGGGAGATCGTCGCGAATGCGTCGGCACCGGTGGGTGATCTGGAGATCCTGGCGCCCGTCGAGCGCACCCGGGTGCTGGCGGAGTGGAATGCGACCGAGCATGCGCTGCCCGCGCAGCTGCTGCTGGACGGGTTCGAGCGGATGGCGGTGGCGCACCCGGATCGACCGGCGGTGTCGTTCGAGGGGACAAGTCTGTCCTACGGCGAGTTCTCGGCTCGGGTGAACCGTTTGGCGCGGTATCTGGTTGTGCAGGGTGTGGGTCCTGAGTCGCTGGTCGGGTTGTTGGCGTCGCGGTCGCTGGACTTGGTTGTGGGCATGTATGCGGTGGTCGCGGCTGGTGGTGCGTATGTGCCGTTGGATCCGTCGCATCCGGCTGAGCGGATCGGGTACATCCTCGATACCGCGGCACCGGTGTGCCTGCTGTCCACCACTACCGACGCGCAAGCTGTCGGCGTCGAGCCGGCAACCGGGAGTACCGATGGCGCGGGCCGTGATGGTTCAGTTGCCGGTGACAGTGTGGGTGCGCTGGCGGGTGTGCCGGTGCTGGCATTGGACACTCTCGATACCAGCGGTTTCGACGCCGCGCCGGTGACGGATGCGGATCGGCTTGCGCCGGTTCGGCCGTCGAACACTGCCTATGTCATCTTCACCTCGGGTTCGACGGGTCGGCCGAAGGGTGTGGCGGTGCCGCATTCGGCGATTGCGAATCAGGTCGCGTGGATG
>NZ_JARWNW010000094.1 GCF_029868325.1 Nocardia carnea | reverse complement strand
GCCGAGGCCCGCTGGAACTATGTGCTCGACGGTATGGTCGCCGGCGGTAATCTCGACCGCAACGAACGCGCGGGCATGACCTACCCCGAGGTGCTGTCTTCGTCTGCGGCCACCGGGCAGAAAACCGATTCCTCGGGCCCGGAAGGCCATATCAAAGCGCAGGTGCTGCGGGAACTCTCCGATGCCGGGATCAGCGAACAGCAGCTGAACACCGCCGGCCTGCAGATCACCACCACAATCGACCACCAGGCACAACAGGCCGCGGTGAATGCCGCGCGTACGAATATGGAGGGCGAACCGGACAAACTGCGTACCGCGGTGGCTTCGATCGACCCGAAATCCGGTGCGGTACGTGCCTACTACGGCGGTGAAGACGGCTACGGCTACGACTTCGCCAATGCCGCACTGCAAACCGGTTCCTCGTTCAAGGTGATCGGCCTGGCACAGAACCTGGAGATGGGTATTCCGCTGTCGCAGATGTACGACAGCACGCCCGTCACGGTCAACGGCATCAAGATCACCAACGTCGAAGGCGAAGACTGCGGGGTCTGCACCATCGCCGAAGCGTTGAAACGGTCGCTGAACACCAGCTTCTACCGGATGCAGCTGGAAATGCAGAACGGCCCCCAGAAGATCGCCGATATGGGCCACAAACTGGGCATTCCGGAAGAACTTCCGGGTCTGGGTCCCACGCTCACCGAACCCGGTGGGGCCGGCCCGAACAACGGTATCGTGCTCGGTCAGTACCAGGCCCGGCCGCTGGATATGGCCTCCGCCTACGCGACGCTGGCCGCCTCCGGGATGTACCACAAACCGCATTTCGTGACCAAGGTCGTCACGGCCGATGGGCAGGTACTGCTGGACCGCGGCGATACGGCCGGGGAACGCCGGGTTTCGGAGGCGGTCGCCGACAACGTGACCGCGGCCATGGAACCGATCGCGGCGTACTCCCGCAACCACGGGCTCGCCGGTGGCCGTCCCTCGGCCGCCAAGACCGGTACCGCGCAGCTGGGTGATACCGGCGAGAACAAGGACGCGTGGATGGTGGGCTACACCCCGTCGCTGTCCACCGCGGTCTGGGTGGGCACCACCGACAACTCGCCGCTGCGCAACTACGGCGGCGCGATGATCTACGGTTCGAGCCTGCCGTCGGATATCTGGAAGGACACGATGGACGGTGCCCTCGAGGGCACGCCCAACGAGAAATTCCCGAAACCCGCGCCGATCAAGGGTCAGGCGGGCGTCCCGAAGTGGACGGCCCCCTATACCGCACCGTCCACGACGATGCCGAGTTTCGAACCTCCGGTGGTGATCGAGCCGAGCCAGGTCGAGATCCTGCCCGGTATCACCATCCCGGTGCCCGGTCTGCAACCCAATCCGCGTAGCCAGACGCAACCGCAGGGTCAGCCACAGGGCAACAACGGTGCCGGTCCGATGCCGGGGCAACCGACCGCCGGAGCCGAGGGGACCGCGCCGACGGTCACCCAGGCGCCGAGCGCGGGCACCGAGAGCGATAGCGGTGGCGATACCGGTGGCGATACCGATTCCGGTGGCGACAGCGGCACCGATCCGGGTGGCACCGACAGCGGCGATACGGGCGGCTGACGGCCGGCCCGCCACGCTCCGGGGTCCGGCTCCGTCCGGGTCGGACCCCGCTAACAGGTAACCTCGGGTGCCGTGAGCGAGCAGCGACTGGTGGGTGGGCCGGACGACGGGCACGAGCCCGGAAACGGACCGACCCACCGGGAGACCGGCCGCGGGTACGATTCGCCCGCACCGCTCGCCCCTGACCTGCGGTCGGCCGACGCGCGCGATAAACCCAGCCGCAACGATTCGATGGCCGCCCAGCTGTGCACCGTGGTGGGCGGTCCGGTAGGCGATCACGCACTTATCGGGCGTGCCCGTTTCTGGACCCCTGTGCGGGTGCTGCTCGCGTTCACGGTGATCTTCCTGGCCTTCGGCTGGTTCGCCAAAGCCGGCTGTATCCAGCAAACCGGAACTCCCGGCGGCGGGCTTTCGCTCGACTGGAACAACGGCCGCCAGTACACCGCCATGTGCTACTCCGATACCGTCCCGCTCTACGGCGCCGAACGGCTCAACGAGGGCGCCTTCCCGTACAAGAAGTATTGGGTGGAGGAGGCCCCGGGCGGCGGTACCGAGATCCGGCATATGGAGTATCCGGTGCTTTCCGGGCTGTACCAGTACGTTTCGATGCTGGTGGCCAAAACCTGGGACGCCAGCCCGCTGCCGGGCGCCCTGCAGGTGGTGCTGTACTTCAACGTGGTCGCGCTGGGTTTGTCGATGGCCTGGCTGGCGACGATCTGGGCGACCGCGCTGCTCGCCGGGCGCCGGATCTGGGATGTCGCGCTGATGGCGTGTTCTCCCCTGGTGATCGTGCACGCCTTCACCAATTTCGATTTCCTCGCCACGGCCTTCGCCGCCGGCGGTCTGCTGGCGTGGGCCCGGCGCCGGCCCCTGCTGGCGGGTGTCCTACTGGGTTTGGGTGGCGCGGCGAAACTGTATCCGCTGCTGCTGCTCGGCCCGATCCTGGTGTTGTGCCTGCGCGCCGACCCGATGCAGCGCACGCCCCGTGGTCAGCTGTCGATGCGGTTACGCGATGTGCGCGACGCGGATTCCCTGGGCACCTGGCTGGCCGAAATTCCGGCGCGGACCCGGCTGCTCGGTACCCGCCCGCTGGGTGCCGCCGGTTTGACCACCGGTGGCGCGCTGGCGACCTGGGGTCTGGTGAACCTGCCGATCGCGGTGTTGTACCCGGACGGCTGGCGGGAGTTCTTCCGGCTCAACACCACCCGTCACGCCGACCCGGATTCGCTCTACAACGTGGTGATGTCGTTCACCGACTGGAACGGTTTCGACGGTGTGCTGCGCCACGGTGAAGCACCGGCCATTCTGAACATGGTGTCGTTGCTGCTGTTCGCGACCGCCTGCCTGGGCATCGCCTATATCGGTCTCACCGCGCCCCGCCGCCCCCGCCTGGCGCAGTTGTGTTTTCTGGTGATCGCGGCCTTCCTGCTGACCAACAAGGTGTGGAGCCCGCAGTACTCGTTGTGGCTCGTGCCGATCGCCGTGCTGGCGTTCCCGCACCGCCGTCTGCTGCTGACCTGGATGACGATCGACGCTCTGGTCTGGGTACCGCGCATGTTCTACTACCTCGGCGTCGACCGGAAAGGTCTGCCCGAGCAGTGGTTCACCGGCACCGTACTGCTGCGCGACCTCGCGGTGATCGGATTGTGCGTGCTGATCATCCGCCAGATCTACCGCCCGGACGAGGACCTGGTACGCCGCGACTACCTGGACGACCCGGTCGGCGGCGTGGTCGACCGAGCTCCCGACCCCCTGCTGCCCTGGCTCCCGCAGTTCCTGCGTCCCAGAATCTCCCTGGATACCCATTGGACCGGCGCCGTCGCAGCGACCCGGCGAACGCGCCGAGTACCCTCGCCCGAACCGCAGCCGGTATCCCCCGCATGCCCGCTCGAGACCCGGCCACCCGCGCGCCTGGGCTGATCCGGCAACCGCGCGCCTCGATCAGGCGCGGCGGGAACTCGAAGTTCTCGATCCGAACACCCATCGACCCCGGCGAAACCAGCAGTGGTGCCGGGTCGGCGAGGCCTGGAATGGTTTCGGCCCGCCGGACCCCGCTCACCGCCGGCGTGCCGGAACTCAGCTCGCGCGCAGAATCCTCGCCTGTTGTTCCGGTTCGTGCGGGAGCATGTCCAGGTCCAACTGCCAGGCGTTGTTGGTCCACGGATCGAACAGCGGGGTTCCGGCAGCGGTGGGCAGATGCCGGCAGGCACGCGACAGTGTGGCCACCATGTTGTCGTGGGAGTCGGTTTCGTCGGCGCCGACGATCACGGTGGACAGCCCGATGAGATCGCCGCGCGCCAGTAGTGCGCCCAGGCGCTGCGCGTCCGCCGACTGATAGCCGTGCGGGAAGTCCGCCGCCAGCAGGATGCGATGTTCGGCCGGCGGTACGCCCTGCCCCGAGTTGTAGGCCATTTCGGCGAGTTCGGCGGCGTCCGCGAGTTGTTGCAGCCGTGGCGAAATATCGGCGTGGTCGTTGATCGGGGGTCCCGCCAGTACCGGCGCCAGCATTCCCGTGAAACCGGTGAACGCTCCGGTGAGATCGATGATGTCGACAATCGTGCGGCGTCCCGGCGCGGCCCGCAGCAGACGGGCCAGCAGCGCGCCGATCACCGGAGCCACCGCGGCCGACGATTCGGTATCCACCCACAGCGGCCGGTTCAGCGGGACCGGCACACAGTACGGGATCCGTAGCGCACCGCGGTCCAGTGCGTAGAGCTCGCCGAGCCGGATACCGTCGGCGGGGGCCGCCGGGCGGTCCCAGGCCGGCGAATTCCACGATGCCAGCGCGGCGGGTAGTACCGCGTCCGCCTCGGCGAGTTCCCGTTGCAGTTGGGCACTGTCGCGCTGGTGGCTGTTCTCGGCGGTGGCGGTGAGTTCGTCGTAGCGGCCCTGTGCGGCCGTGCGCGCGGCATCGGCGGCGGGGGTGTTGCGGGTCGCCGGGTCCGAAACCGCCGCGGACAGTTCCTGATCGAGCCGTTGCGCCGCGTAGTCACGGGCCGATGCCAGGGCAGCGGCCGACCGGGCGGCGTCTTCGAAGATCATCCACAACCGCTCCAGCCCGTGCCCCACCTCCAACGGGGAGCCCTCGGCGGCCGGTGGCGGTGCGGCACCGGAGACGGCCGCACCGTCGGCAACGGTGGTAGTGGCAGCGGCGACCGGTACCGCCGCTGTCACATAGTCCTGGGCGCCGTGGGCATGCAGGAGTTCGGCGATACCACCCGCATAACCCTGCCCGAGCGCACGCAGTTTCCAGCCCGTACCGCGCCGATACAGCTCGAAGCAGATCAGCGCGGTTTCCCCGGCCTGCGGGGTGATCACGAATTCGGCGACCGGCGCATCGTTTTCGGAGAGACTCGCGGTGACCACGCCCGGCGCACCGGACGCCGAAGCGGTCAACAGCACCGCCTGGGCATCGGCGCGCACCTCCGCGGGAGTAACCACCACCGCGGCGGCCGCCTCCTCGATCCGCACACCCGGCCCCGTGGGGCGTTCGGAAACCAGCACATCCGCGGCGGTTTCCACCCGCAGGTCCGCGGCCACCACCAGCGCCGAAACCGTCAGCGGGACCGCGGCGTGCACCTGGAAGCGGGATACACCGCCGTCGAGAGCGATGTTCTGACCCGCCTGCAAGACCTTCATATCCTGTCCCCCGCTACCACTCATACCTGCAGGAACCGGCCCAGCTGCGGAATCGCCTCGCCCGGATGTTTCGCGTTGAAGCCTTCACCGATGGCCTGCATCTTCCAGTCCGCGCCGGCCCGGAACAGTTTGGCCATGGCCATTGCCGTGGTCGGGGTGCCGCCGGTGAGCGAATACCGTGCCAGTTCGGCGTTGTTCGCGCCGTCGATCAACCGGCAGAAGGCGTTCTGCACCTGGCCGAAGGTGTGGCCTTTGTAGGAGGTCACGATGAACACGAGGCTGTTGACATGGGCCGGTATGCGCATGAGGTCGACCAGGATCACCTCGTCGTCGCCGGCGCCTTCACCGGTGAGGTTGTCGCCCTGATGCCGGATCGAACCGTCCTTCGAGGTGAGCTGACCGTAGTAGGCCACATCGACGGGGTTCATATCGGCGAACATCACCACCGAGGCATCCAGGTCGATATCCACGGTGCGGCTACCGAACAATCCGCGCTGCTGCACCGGATCCCAGCCCAAGCCCATCTTCACGAAGGTGAGGGCAGCGCCGTCCTCCTTGCGGAGACTGACCCGCTGCCCCTTCTGCAGGCTCACCGGACCGGTTTTGCTCAGGCTGATCTCACCGGCCGGTGGCTGCTGCTGCGGTGGCTGCTGCTGGTAGCCCGGTCCGGGCGGCGGCGGATACCCCCCGCCCTGCGGTGGATAGGGCGCGGTGGGCGGCGGCTGCTGGGCCGGGTAGGCAGGCGGAGCCTGCGGCGGCGCCGGGGCCTGCGGCGGAGGCATCGGCGCCTGCGGGGGGGCCGGTGCCGGCTGCGGCGGGGGAGCGGGCGCGGCCTGCGGGGGCGCGGCCTGTGTCTGCGCGGCCGAATCATCCACCGTGACACCGTGGTCGGTGACCAGCGCCGCGAAACCACCGGCGTAGCCCTGGCCGACCGCGCGTACCTTCCACGCACCCTGCCGGCGATACAGTTCGAGCGCGATCACGATCGATTCGCTGGCCAGACCGTCGATCCGGTACTCGAACAGCTGGGCGCCGGACTGATCGGAGACATAGGCGACCGGCGGCGCGAACTGCCCGAAATTCGTATTCGGATCGTCGAGCGTGATCACCGCGCGCACCTGGGCGATATCGGCGGGTACCGCGGCGAGGTTCACCACCAGCGCGGCCGGCTGCCCGGCCGGGCCCGGACGCAGGTCCACACCGGGGCCGCTGGGCTGGTTGTAGAACACGAAATCTGCGTCGGACCGGACTTTGCCCTGCTCGGTGACCAATAGTGCGGACAGATCGGCCGGGGCGGCCAATTGAATCGAAATCACCACGTCATTAGTGGCCAGGGGACCGTTCTGGCCTTTGGCGAGTGTTGCGGACAAGTCAGACCCTTCGCTTGTCGGTGCGTGTACGTGCCACTCTACGAGATACGCGCCCACCGCAAATATCGTTAACAACGGCGCGGGCCATTCGAGGCCACCGGCTGACATATCCGGCTCGGCCCGCCGGACCACACGGATGGACGCGATCGAACCGCGGCGATTAGGGTAGCGGCGATGGACGGGCGCCGTACGGGAACGGTGCTCGGGGTGGCGACGACGACGGGCGATTCTTTCTATGGCACAACTCTTCGAACAGTCGAAGAAGGTGGTGGAGGCGCGCCTCGCGAACTCCGGCATCCGCGCGATCTCCGGTTCGATGGTCGCCTACGAGGGCGCCGTCCAGTTCAAATCCGCCGGATTCGGCGGCGGCGACGGCGTTCTCGCCGGTATGAAACGCCGCGCCACGGGCGAGAAGCTGTCGCTGATGGAATGCGGCGGTAACGGCCGGGTCTTCCTGGCGGTCAACGGCCAGTACGTCTCGGTGGTGAACCTGAACAACGAAACCCTGCAGGTCGAATCGCAGCAGTTGCTGGCCTTCGCCGGGAATCTGCGCACCGATGTACGTTTCGCGGGGGTCCGCGGGGCGTCCAGCGGGCAGGGACTGTTCACCACCACGGTGAGCGGACAGGGACAGGTCGCCCTGCTCTCGGCGGGCGGGCCCCTCATCCACCTCGAGGTTTCCCCGCAGTTCCCGCTGGTGGTGGACCCGGATGCGTTCGTCGCCGCCCGCGGAAACCTCAACCAGTCGTTCGTCACCGATGTGTCCTGGCGCTCGATGATGGGGCAGGACGGTGGCGAGGCGTTCTCACTGCGGTGGGACGGGCAGGGCGTGGTCTCGATCCAACCGGCGGAACGGTAGGGCATGTTCGAGCAAATCAATTCGAAGGTCGTCAAGGTCGACGTCGGCGCGGCGGGCGGTGTGGTCGCCCGGACCGGCGGGATGCTGTTCTACACCGGCGATGTGTCCTTCGCGCCGCACGAGATTCCGGGTGGCGCCGGTATGGGCGGGGGCGGTGGCCTGGTGCGGATGGCCGGCCGGATGATGGCCGGGGAACATCAGCGCACCATGCTCGCCCAGGGCACGGGCCAGGTGCATTACGGATTCGCCGGACTGGAGGTGCATGCCGTGCCGATCCAGCCGGGTGCGATGCTGCAGGTCGAAGCGTCGCGGCTGCTGGCCTACACGGCGGGACTGCAGACCTCGGTGGTTTCTGTCGGGAGCTCCGGTGGCGGTGGTGGAGGCGGCGGCATCATGGGCGCGCTGCGCGGTGCGGCTTCCGGCGCACTCACGGGCCAGGGCATGTTCACCACCCAGCTCTCCGGGCACGGTAGCGCGGTCCTGCTGGCCCATGGCGGCTATCTCGAGATGCCGATCGGCGGCCCCAATCCGGTGGTGGTCGACCCGCAGGCGTTCATCGCCTCCTACGGGAACGTGCAAACCGAGCTGAAAGCCGCGGTGAGCTGGCGGGATGCCGTGGGGCGCGGGTCCGGTGAGGCCATGCAGCTGCAGTGCGCCGGACAAGGCGTGGTCTACGTCCAGGCGTCGGAGGAGAAACTGTGAGTGAGATTCTCAACCCGATGACTCTCGGGGAAAGCGACAACATCCCCGGCAACAGCTACGCCTACTGCATCGACCTGAACAAACCCTGGTTCATGCGCAAGGGCGCGATGATCGCCTACTACGGCCAGATGCGGTTCCAGGCACTCACCCACGGGCTGCAGGGCCAGCTGATGCATATGGTGGCGCATCAGTTCTCGGCCCCGCTGTTCACCGGGGACTATGTGGTCGCCGAAGGACAGGGCAAACTGCTGATCGGCGACCGCGGTTACGACATCAACTCCTACGATCTCGACGACGGCAATCTCACCATCCGGGCCGCGAATCTGCTCGCCTTCGAACCGGGGCTGTCGCTGAACCAGTCGATCGTCCCCGGCTTCCTCACCCTCATCGGCACCGGCAAGTTCCTGGCCTCCTCGAACGGTCCCGTGATCTTCGCCGAGCCGCCGCTGCGGGTGGATCCGGAATCGCTGGTGGGCTGGGCCGACTGCCCGTCGCCGAGCCATCACTACGACCAGCGGTGGGTTTCCGGTTTCCTGTCGGCGGGCGCGGCCGCCTTCGGCGTGAACTCCGGAGAGGAACGCCAGTTCGATTTCACCGGCGCCGGAACGGTGCTGATCCAGTCGAGCGAGAAGGTGCTCAGCGACTCGGTCCTGATCCGCACCATCGAAGGACAGTTGCAGAGCGGGATCACGGTGCCCGGCCTGCAACGGTTGCAGGGTGTTATCGCGCAGCAACTGGCGGGTCAGCAGGGGCACTGACCGGGGCCCGAACGGGCAACACACCCCTGGTGTCCGGTTCGTCCGCGTAGGCAAAGCCGGTCCGACCGGGCAGACTTGGCCCCATGCTGCATCTGCGGGTGATGTCACCGGCCGGCCTGACCGACGAGGTGCTGGGCGTTCTCGAATCCGACGACGCCGTAAGCGGTTTGGCGGTGCTGCGCGGTAGTGCGATTCGCCCCGCCGGCGATGTGATTCTGGCGGATCTGGCCCGGGAAGCCGCCAACGATATCGTCGAACGGCTGCGCGCCACCGGCCTGCACCATCACGGCAGTATCGAATTGGAGCCGGTGCGCACCTGGATGTCGCTGTCGGGATATCTGGCCGAGCTGCGCACCCCGGGCTACAGCGCGGACTCGGTGGTGTGGGCGGATGTGACACAGCGGTCCTACGAGGAAACCGAACTCAACTGGACCTACCTGAGTTTCATGACCCTGGCGACCATCCTCGCCGGTATCGCGATCGTGGTGGATTCCCAGATCCTGGTGATCGGCGCCATGGTGCTGGGCCCGGAATTCGGTGCGATCGCCGCGCTGGGCGTGGCGCTGGTCCGGCGCCGCCCGGCCCTACTGGGCCGCGCGGTCGCCACCCTGCTGGCCGGATTCGTCGCGGCCATCTTCCTCGCCTTCACCGCCGCCGTGGGCGCGCGGCTGCTGGGCTGGATCACCGCCGATGTGGTCACCGGGGAGCGGCCCGAGACCGCGTTCATCTACACCCCGGACAAGTGGTCGTTCGTGGTCGCGCTCATCGCGGCGGCGGCCGGGGTGCTCTCGCTGACCTCGGCCAAATCCGGTGCCCTCGTCGGCGTCTTCATCTCGGTGACAACAGTGCCGGCCGCCGGGAATATCGCGCTCGGCCTCGCCTTCGGAGCCGGAACCGCGATCTGGGGCAGCGCATTGCAGCTGGTGGTGAACCTGGCGGGGATGGCGCTGGCCGGCTGGGCGACGCTGGCGCTGCAGGATGTGGTCTGGTCGCGAGTCTCGTTGCGCCGGGCCCGTACCGAAGCGCGGGCGCGGCGCCGGATGCTCTGACGAGCACCACGTCTAAGCGGTGGGTTCGGCGACCCGGCCGGGCAGCGCGGCGGTGAACCAGTCGACGATCTCCTCCCCCGCCAGGATTCCCGTGGCGGAGGTGACGCTGATACCGGGGTGGGCCCAGCCGAGTTCTTCGAGTTCACCGTGCCGCGGCCGGATCCCCCGATCGGCGGCCATCAGCATTTCCGCATCCAGCGCACCGTCGCCGGCGGCAAGTGTCGGAGCCACCGGGTCGAGGCGGCCGGTCGCGATGAGCCGGTCGCGGACCTCGGCCACCGCCCGGCTCTTACACACCGCCATCGGCATGGTGTAGATCTTGCGACCCTGCCGCGACGCCGACCAGCCGCGCGGCCGGCACCAGCTGTCCCATTCGGCCAGGAAATCGGGCGGGGTGACGGCGAGATCGACTACCAGGTAGCAGAACAGGTCGTCGGCCTCGCGGTATTTGAGGACCCACGAATCGTCGATCCGGGCGCGCAGGGCGGCCCCGATCTCGGCGAGACCGGCACCCCCCGCCCGGACCGCGGTATCGACCGACCGGCGCCACCCGATATCGGGCGACCCGTCCACCAGTATGTTTCCGCCGTTGGTGGTGACCGCGAACGGCCACGGGGCCCCGGGGAACCGGATCCGCTCGAACTGCGCGATGGTGCGGGTGGTCGTGGGCAGCACGGCCGCCGCGGCCGCCAGCTCGGCCATCGCGCCGGCGGCGGTGACGGTCATATAGGAGAGTGGGTCGCCGTCGAGATATTCCACGCACACCGTTTCGGGTTCGGTCGCACCGGAGGCGTTACGCGAGTAGATCATCGTGCGATCCAGATCGGTCGCCACCAGCACCGGTTTCGCAGACATCATCTATCGCCGCACATCCTTGATCAGACCCATACACGAATAGGCCAGCTCCGGTACAACCTCCACCGGTACCTCACGCGCCCGCGCGAGGAGCCGGATATGCGCGTGTTCGGCGGCGTCGGGCTCGCGCACCAGAACCCGCCACGGCACCCGTCGCAGCAGCACCCGGGTCGTCTCCCCGACACCGGGTTTCACGAAGTTCACGCTGTCGATACCGTATTCGGCGCGGACCCGCTCCACCGATGCCCAGCCCGCCCAGGTCGGTGTCCGGTCGGCGGCCCGCAGGTGACCGACCTGCTCGGTTACCCGGTCGCGAACCGTATCGAAGGCGGCGGTGACCGTATCGACGAGGCGGCCGGAAACATCGTCGGCGGCGAGATCGGCATAGAACTTCGCGCCGTGGAAATCCTCCGGGCCGATGAGGTCGCGGTTGAGTACGGTGCGCGAAACCAGACCGGAGACCGTGGAATTGAGGCAGGCCGAGGCGATGAGGAAATCATCGCGGGTGCCGTAGGTGCGCACACAGTGGCCGGGGTCGGCCAGTACCGCGAGGTCGGCGTCGAACCGTGCCCCGCCGGCCGTGTGGTAGGCATCCAATGCCTCGGTGAGTTCCTTGGCGATTGCGCCCTTGCCGGTCCAGCCGTCGACGAACACCACATCGGCGGGGTAGTGCCGACCGGCCAGGTAATCCAGTGCGACAGTATCGATTCCGCGGTCGCGCACGATCGAGACCGCGTAATGCGGGATATCCAGACCGGGCCGTGCGCCCTGCCGGGCGGCGAGCCAGCGGCGGATCAGAATGCCGATCGGGGTACCCGCGCGGGCCAAGGAGGCCAGCACGATATCGGTACCGCGTTCGGCGACCACGAGTTCGGCGACCGTCCCCACCGCCAGCGCCAGCCGCTGCGCGCTGTCGTCCAGAACCCGGTCGAACAACTCGCGGTAGGCGGCGTCGGGCTGGTACTCGATGGGCAGAGATTCGGCATAGTGCGCCACGCCGGCCTGGATCCGCTGTTCGCGATAGGCGAGATCGGCCTCCAGTTCGGCATCGGACAGATCCTTCAGCAGCCACGCCACATCGTCAGGGGCATAAGAGCCGAACTCGGGACCGTAGAGCGGCCGGGAGCCACCGGCCGGAACAGAGCACACAGACACCTCTGGCTCCGAACGCGAAGGCCCAGACGCGGCCGACCGCGAAGACGCCGGCCGCTCGAGGCAGGAGGGCACCGCTGACGCGGGCACCGACAGCTTCGCGCGAGTCGAGACAGCTGAACCGGGTGGCCGGGTCCGGGCCGCTTCGAGGGCTACCGGATCGGCTCCCGGCACCACCGCCACCAGCACATCCGAACCCGCCGCGGTGAGTACGTCCACAAGCCCACCGGGTGCGTAGAGCTGCGCACTGTCGCCCGGCGTATCGACCACGAACACCAGCACCGGGTCGACGCCGGCCGCCAGGGTGTCCGGCCAGGCGGCGTTGTACAAGAAACGCGGCTGCTCCTCGCCGGGTTCCGGTGCCTGAAACCGGAACCCGCGGCGCAGCGGGTAACCCGGTTCGTCCAGAACGTAGGCGGGTGACCGCGTCGTCGTCTGATACCGCACCGGGATCCCGGAATCGGCCAGCGTCACCGCCAGGCACAGCGGCAGATACATCAGCTCTTCGTGCGCGAGCACCACCACCGGCCGGCCCGGATATTCGGTGACCAGCTGATCCCGCAGCATTTTCGCCGCGGCGGCCCCGGCCTGTTCGAACGCCGGCCGGTCGGTGCGCAGGAAACCGTGCCGGCCACCGTCGGGCACGTCCTGTGGCCAGGACAGTTCCAGCCGGGTGGAACTGCCCCGCGCCGCAGCGACCGGGTTGAGTTCGGCTTCCGGCAGATCCAGTACCGCACCGACCAGCCCGTCCGGCAGCACCGCACTACCGGTGGCGAGGCAAACCGCATCGATACGTGCCCCCAGTTCCGCCGCGACCCGCGCGAATCGGGCCCGGTCCGCCTCGGTACGCATATCGACCAGCGCCGCCAGCACATAGTGGGTCCGCGGCGCGAATTCGTGCAGTGCGGCAATCGCATCCAGTGCGGTGTTGCCGGTGGAGATCTCGTCGTCCACCAGCACCAGCGGCAGACCGGCGGTGAAAATATCGCCGGGCATCGGTTGCAGCAGATGTGAGGTGGCATGCGAATGCCCCTCCTCGAAACCCGTCAGGGTCCGCGCTCCCGGCACCGCACGGCGGGTCGAATGCAGATAACAGGCGGCATCGATCCGGGTCGCCACACAGTGCCCCAGACCGGTCGCGGTCTCGGCGAAACCCAGTGCGACCGCATCCTGTTCGCCGAGTACGCCGCGCACCAGATCCCCGAGCCGGTCGCCCGCATCCCGCACGACCAGCGGATCGGTCGGCAGGTGTTTACCCAGCACCGTGGAAACCAGCAGATGCGCCCGCCGGGGATTCTTGCGCAGCCCCGGCTGCAGCAGATCGGTGATCACCGGCTGCGCAGGTAGAGCGTCCGGCCGGTCGCCGTGGCGGAAAGATTCGCGGTGGAGCAGTTCGATTCCGAGTGTGCGGGTGGCCCAGTACCTTTCCAGCCCCGCCCCACTCATGCTGTATCTATCGAGCATGCGCGAGGGCCCTACGTGGTTACGCTGCGCTGCCGCCTCCGGGCCTGACTCGCTCATGCTGTGACCAGCGCGGATAGCAGGTCCACGAAGGACACCCCTTTCTTCGCGACCCCGAATACGCGGGCCCGGGCAAGTGTGTGCCGGGCCCAGCTACGGTGTGGCCGCATCTCGTTCATCTTGTTCCGGTATCCGGACGCGGCGACCCCGCCGACCTCCACCTGAAGGATGTCCAGGGCATCGGTGTACTCCTCGTGCGTCACCACCGACAGCGCATGCACGGCCGCGACATGCGAGGGATGGATAACCGTTTTGCCCTGGATTCCGTTGGCGCGGTCCAGCGTTATCTCACGCAGCAGGCCGTCGAGGTCGCGGCTCACCAGGTAGCTGCGGAACGGCACCGCATCGGATTCCTCGAACGGTGCGGTACGCAGCAGCGGCCGGAACATCCGCTCGTGATCGGCGAAGTACTCCCATACCGGCCCGGTGATCACGAAACCGGTACCGTCCGTGCGCCCCAGGTAGTTGACGATATCGGCGATGACGTCGGCGATCACCCGCACGTCGTAGATGGTGAGGTCGCGGTCGCGGCGGATACCGAAGGTCGCGCACATATCGGTGGCCCCGACCCGGACCGCAAGAATCCGTTCCCGGTGCTCGGCCAGCAGCGCGGCGATCTGGGTCAGCTCGGAATCCCGGGTCTGCCGGTGCACCAGCGCCGGGGACTCAAGGACGGGCATACCGTAGAGCGGCCGCTCGGGGCGCACGGCGGCGGCCGTCGTCAGCGCCGCCAGGTATTTCGGCGCCGAAGCGCTGTCGAATTTGGGGAAGACGAATCCGGTGAGCACATCGGCCCCGGGCCCCAGCCGTTCGAGGATCTCGGGCACCGTATCGGCGTCGCGTACCCGGACGAACAGCAACGGGCTCGGATCCCGGTGGCCGGCGAGCTCGTCCAGGGTCCGCACGGTCTGCTCTTTGGCGGCGGCGAGCTCGTGATCGGCGACCGCGTCCTCGAGGTCGATCACCATCGAACACACCCCGCGTTCGGCCCGCCGCACGATCGTCGCGGTCAGGTCATCGCGGGTCGCCGGAACGTACAGGGTGGCGCCCAGTGCCAGCGCCAGCATCTCCCGGTCGGCATGGTCGTCGAACGGTTCGGGTTGCCGATGGAACAGGGCCCGCGCATCGGGGCCCTGCAACTGCCGGAAATGCCGGCGCGGTACCCGTTTGTGCAGGGACACTTCCTGCCGAACGGCCATGGCTGCGGTCATCGATCCCCCGTCTCATCCATTCTGTCCTGGTTGTTTGCGCATTCGATCCACCACACCGGCAATGAATTCGGTGATCGTGTCGAGTTCGTTCACATAGGCCCAATAATCGGGGTGCCGCCCGGTCAGCGATCCGGTGACCCGGTCGATCCGCTCGACCTGGGCGTCCAGAACCGAACCCCATTCGGCGACCAATCCCCGTGAAACTGCCAGCATCTGCGCGTCCCGGAGCCGGAACCGCACAGCCTCCGCGCGTTGGCGCGGATCGTCGCGGACCGTGCGCAACTCGGTCAGCCGTTTGGTGACGGCATCGACGAGTCGTTCGGCGTCGGCGAGATGACCGCGCGCAGTTGTGGTCAGGTCAAGGGCCAGCTCCGGGTTGTGCTCGGCCGCGGCGGTGCGGGCGCCGGCGAGGGCACTGTCCGCCGCGGTGATATGACGCTCACTTGCGCGCTCATTGTCGGCCAGATCAGCCGAACTCGCAGCATTGAACTCGCGCAACAGGGCAGAGTACGCGGGCCCGAGACGTTCCGCACGGGTACGCACCGCCGCGATCCGGGTGGTGACCGAGGCGATCGCGTTGCGCGCGGCGCCGGCCCGAGATGGCGCCTGGGCCAAAGCTTCCGACAACTCCGCCGTCGCGGCGTCCAACTGGTTCGCCGTCGCCCGCACCCGGCCTCGCTCGCCCGCCGGAACTGCCTCCAATGTGACCATTGCCTCATCGATGCGCGCGGCCGCGGCCCGCACCGACGGATAGCCGGCGTATTCCGATTCCGCCGCCTGCCCGCGCACCCGCGCCGCCTCGGTGGTGACGTGCGCGACCAGTTCCGGTACCGCACCACGCACCGCGACCGCTTCGTCGAGCCGGGCACGTTCACCGTGATAGAACCGGTCCACCTCGCGGGCCGCCGCGTGCAGCTGCCGGACCACGGTGTCCAGCCGCTGCTGCCGGTCCGGAATCCCGGCGCCGGACTGTTCGGCCCGGCCGATCTCGTCGGTCAGCGCGAGATAGGCCTCACCGGCGGCGTAGCACTGCTGCCGCACCGGCGCCCAGCGCCGGCCGAGTTCCCGTTCCGGGAAGATCTCCTCGGAGGCGATGGTGGCGGTATCCGCGGCCGATTGGCGGCGGTCCATATCCAGGAACGCCGCCGTCAGCGCGGATCGCGCCTGTTCGAACCACGGATCCTCCCCCGACCGGAACCATCCACGCCTACGGCCTGCCACAGACCCGATGGTATGAGATCGCCGGCCCGGGCGTAGCGACGGCCGATAACGCAGGTGCAAGAGGGCTTCCGAGCTCGGATGGGCGCATGACGCTACGCAAGTTCGCCGAAAACCACTACTGTCGTTTTCGTACCCGGCGATTTCGGACATGCTGGGAATCACAGACAACTACGAAAGGGAATCCCGCATGGGTGTCAGTTTGTCCAAGGGCGGCAACGTCTCGCTGAGCAAGGCAGCTCCGGGGCTCACCGCGGTAGCCGTCGGCCTGGGCTGGGATGTGCGCACCACCACGGGCACGGACTTCGACCTCGACGCCAGCGCGATCGCCACCGGAGCCGACAAGAAGGTCGTGTCCGATAAGCACTTCGTGTTCTTCAACAACCTGAAGTCGCCCGAGGGCAGCATCGAGCACATCGGCGACAACACCACCGGTGAGGGCGAGGGCGACGACGAGGTCATCAACGTCGACCTGGCGAATACCCCGCCGTCCATCGAAAGCATCTTCTTCCCGGTCTCGATCTACGAAGCCGACAGCCGCCAGCAGTCCTTCGGCCAGGTCCGCAACGCCTACATCCGCGTCGTGAATCAGGCCAACAACGAAGAGCTGGCCCGCTACGACCTCTCCGAGGATGCCTCCACCGAAACCGCCATGGTGTTCGGTGAGCTGTACCGCAACGGTGCCGAATGGAAGTTCCGCGCCATCGGCCAGGGCTACGCCTCCGGCCTGGCCGGGATCGCCCGCGACTACGGTGTCAACGTCTGACGATCCACACCTCCGGGTAGCGTGAGGGGGTCCGGTAACGGGCCCCCTCGTTTTCGGCCTCCCCACCGGAGCTGAGGGGACAAATTGGACAAATAGGCGGTCGGCGGCGACGCTGGTGACCAATGGTGGTCTGTACCGCCGATCAGGTTTCTCGTTATGGGCCGGGATACCGACCGCAGTCCGGCCACCGCACACGAAAGGTCCCAGAGTGGTCCTGCGAATATTCGGTATATCCATAATCGTCACAGTGCTGTCGCTGGTAGTGGCGTTCCTCTACGGCGGCCCGACCGCCCTGGCACTCTGCCTCATCCTCGGCATCCTCGAAGTCTCCCTCTCGTTCGACAATGCCGTGATCAACGCCACCGTCTTGGAAAAGATGAGTGAGTTCTGGCAGAAGATCTTCCTCACCATCGGCATCCTGATCGCCGTCTTCGGTATGCGGCTGGTCTTCCCGCTGGCCATCGTGTGGATCACCGCGGGACTCAACCCCGTCCAAGCCTTCGACCTGGCGCTGAACCCGCCGCCGAACGATGCGGCGACCTTCCCGGACGGCAGCCCCAGCTACGAGACCCTGCTCACCGACGCCCACCCCCAGATCGCGGCGTTCGGCGGCATGTTCCTGGCGATGCTGTTCCTGAACTTCATCTTCGCCGACCGCGAAATCAAATGGTTGTCCTGGGTGGAACGCCCGCTGGCCAAGGCCGGCAAGCTGGATATGGTGTCGGTGGTCGTGGCGGGCGTCGGCCTGGTGCTGTCGGCGGAGTTCCTGGCGCACGACGACACGCGTTCCACGGTGTTGCTGGCCGGCCTGCTCGGCATGATTCTCTACATCGCGGTCGACGGACTGGGCTCGATGTTCCACGTCGAAGAACAGGCCGAAGAGGCCGCCGGCCCGTCCGGGCTGGCCAAGGCCACCGGTAAGGCCGGGTTCTTCCTGTTCCTCTACCTCGAAGTCCTCGACGCCTCGTTCTCCTTCGACGGTGTGATCGGCGCGTTCGCCATCACCGCCGATCCGATCATCATCGCCCTGGGCCTGGGTCTGATCGGCGCCATGTTCGTCCGGTCGATCACCGTGTACCTGGTCCGCAAGGGCACGCTGAACGAGTACGTGTACCTCGAACACGGCGCCCACTGGGCGATCGGCGCCTTGGCGCTGATCCTGCTGATCACGGTCGGCGATATCCACGTCCATGAGCTCATCACCGGTCTCGTCGGTATCGCGTTCATCGGCGCCGCGGTGGTCTCCAGCGTCCTGCGCAACCGCAAGGAAGGCAGCGAACCGGAGAAGCCGCTCACCCCGGAGCGCACCCCGGTCGCCTGACCCGGAAACTGGACAGCAGACGCGGGAGCGGACCATACGGTCCGCTCCCGCTCTCTTTTCGGCGCCCTACCCCGGCCGGGCCGTTCTAATTGCGCGGGCCGGTCAGGTGGGCGGGGTCGAGATCGAGGTTGCGCAGCAGTTGGGCGTTGAGCGCGACGACGATCGTGGACACCGACATGAGCACCGCGGCGACGGCGGGAGAGATCGCGATCCCGGCGAAGGCCAGCACACCCGCTGCCAGCGGGACGGCGATGATGTTGTAGCCGGTGGCCCAGAGCAGGTTCTGCCACATTTTCCGGTAACTGGCGTGGGACAGTTCGATGATCGACAGCACCGCGCGCGGGTCGTTCGCGGCGAGGACGACGCCGGCGGATTCGATCGCGACATCGGTCCCCGCGCCGATCGCCACCCCGACATCGGCGCGGGCCAGCGCGGGAGCGTCGTTGACACCGTCGCCCACCATCGCGACCTTGTGCCCGCGGTTGTGCAATTCGGTGACCTTCGCGTCCTTGTGTTCGGGCAGCACTTCGGCGAAAACCTCGTCGATACCGAGGTCGGCGGCGACGGCGTCGGCGACCTGACGCGCATCGCCGGTGATCATCGCGACCTTCACGCCGCGGGCGTGCAACGCGTCGATGGCTCGGCGGGATTCTTCGCGGACGGCGTCTTCGAGGGCGACGGCGCCCAGCACCCGATCACCCTGGACGATATGCAGCACCGAGGCGCCGCGTTGTACCCAGCCGCGGGTGACAGTGGTGACATCGTCGGGTACCGGCAACCCGGAATCGGCGAGCATGGCCGGACCCCCGACGGTGACCTCCGTGCCGTCGACGCGGGCGCGTACCCCGCGGCCCGGCAGGGAGCGGAAATCGCCGGCGGTCAACTGTTCCGACTCCGGAACTCGGGATTCGGCGGCGGACACGATGGCCCGCGCGAGGGGGTGCTCGCTATCGGTTTCGACGGCTGCGGCGAGCGCGAGCAGATGATCGTCGCCCGTGCCGGCGGTGGCGGTGACCCCGGTGAGCTGGTGCCGGCCCTGGGTCAGGGTGCCGGTCTTGTCGAACAGCACCACATCGACGGTGCGCATGTGTTCGAGCGCCAGACGGTCCTTGACCAGTACCCCGGCTTTCGCGGCCCGTTCGGTGGAAATCGCGATGACCAGTGGAATCGCCAGCCCAAGGGCGTGCGGACAGGCGATGACGAGGACGGTCACCGTGCGCACCACCGCCTCGTCCAGGTTGCCGAGCAGCGCCCAGATCGCGAAGGTCAGTACACCGGCACCCGCGGCGAAATAGAACAGGAATGCGGCGGCTTTGTCCGCCAGCGCCTGGGCGCGAGAGGACGAGGCCTGGGCGTCGGCGACCATCCGCTGGATACCGGCCAGGGCGGTGTCCTCGCCGATCGCGGTGATCCGCACACGCAGGGCGCTGTCGGTGGCGACGGTGCCGGCGACCACGGTCTCACCGATATCGCGGCTCACAGTTTTCGACTCACCGGTGATCATCGATTCGTCGACCTCGGCGCGGCCGTCGGTGACCGTGCCGTCGGCGGGTACCCGCGCCCCGGCCCGCACCAGCACCAGGTCACCCCGGGACAGCTCGGTCAACGGCACCTCGTCGATACCGTCATCGCTGATTTTCTCCGCGGTATCGGGCAGCATCGCGGCCAGGGCGTCGAGTGCCCCGGACGCCGAACCCAGCGCCCGCATCTCCAGCCAGTGCCCCAGCAGCATGATGACGATGAGCAGGGCCAGTTCCCACCAGAAGTCCAGCTCGAACCCGCCGATCCCGAGCGTGGTGACCCAGGAGGCGACGAACGCGACCGTGATCGCCATGGCGATCAGCAGCATCATCCCGGGCCGGCGAGAACGGAGCTCGGTCCAGCCGCCGGTGAGGAACGGCATCCCGCCGTACACGAAGATCACCGTGCCCAGGACCGGAGGAATCCACGAGACGCCCGGGAAGTCCGGCAGCTGGTAGCCCAGCAGCTCGGCAACCATATGGCTGAACCCGACGACCGGCAGCGACAGGATCAGACTGACCCAGAACCGGCGGCGGAACATCTCCCCATGCGCCCCGTGCCCGGCATGCCCATCGTGACCCCCACCGCCTCCGGTCCCGCCGCCGTGCCCGGAATGATCGCCGTGCCCGGGGTGGCTGT
Source organism: Nocardia carnea (assembly GCF_029868325.1). Taxonomy (GTDB): domain Bacteria; phylum Actinomycetota; class Actinomycetes; order Mycobacteriales; family Mycobacteriaceae; genus Nocardia; species Nocardia carnea_C. Next base: position 11,637 of record NZ_JARWNW010000094.1, on the reverse strand, counting down.
CGTGTCCGGAACGACTGCCGTGCCCGGGAGAAACGTCGTGACCAGAATGGACGTCGTGGCCGGGAGACGCGTCATGACCGGGCCGGGCGGTACGCCGGCCCCGGGTGTCCGGGGCCGGGTCCTGTGCGGATAAGCCGTGGTCGTGCCCGGCGGGGACGGAGCCGGTGTGCCGGTGCTCGGGATGCGACATCGAGAAGCCTCCTGACTGTTCGACCGGAGTCTGCTGCCGGGTGTTCCGCTTCTGGGGTTCGTCGTACTGTCCTCCCACTCATCCTCCACACCATTCCCGGCGGTGGGCCATCACAGCTCGGAACGCGAGCCAACCGTGATGCCGATCCCGGCAACCCGGCGGCCGAGCTCAGCGACGTATCGGACTTGCCGGTTCGCGTCCCTGCCGGTCGATACTGCCGCCGGCGGTTGCTTCCGGCTGCGACCGGTCCAGCCGGTACAACGCCGCCGCCGCCACTGCCCCGATGAGACCGAGCCCCGCCCATACCGCCCAATCCGCACCGGCGGCGCGCGCGGCCCCGACGACCGCGCCGGTGGCGAGGTTGCCGGCCAGGATGCCGATACCCACGATCGTGTTGTAGAAGCCGTAGTGGGTGGCTACCAGTTTGCCGTCCGCGAGCGAGACGACGGTATCCATTTCGAAGGGGAACACCGCGGCGGTTCCGACCGCGAGCACCGCCGTGGACAGCAGTAGTGCGACGATCGCGGCGGGCACACCGAACCGTCCGGGTCCGGGCACCAAGAGCAACGGCAGGAAGGCTGCGGCCAGTATCGCCATACCCACCGCCAGACTGCGCCCGGTACCCCAGCGCGCCCGGAACCACCCGGTGATCCGCAGCTGTCCGGCCACGGCCACCACCCCGGAGACCACGAACAGCGCCGATACGAGCACTTGGGATTGCGCACCGGCCAAATATTCGGCCTGCAGCGGTAAGGCCAGATACACCTGGAACGACAGCACGTACGAGCCGATCATCGTCAGTGCGAACAGCAGGAAGCGGCGGTTGGCCGCCACGGTGCGCCAGTCCTGCAGCACCGAGGCCGGTTCGGTGGCCTTCTGCTCGCGGCGCGGCGGCAGCGCGAACAGCTGCGCGACGGTCAAGACAGCGAATACGACCGCCGCGGCCGCCGCGGTCACCCGGAAATCCAGGAACATCAATGCCAGGCCCACCAGCGGCCCGGCCAGGATGCCGGCTTGATAGAAGATGTTGAACACCGCGAACGCTTCGACGCGCCGTTCGCCGGTGTCGGCCGCCAGATAGGCGCGAACCGCCGGGTTGAACAGCGCGCCGGCGAAACCTGTTGCGGCGGAAGCAATGAGCACCCAGGGCAGCGAGGTGGCGAATACCAGGAGGGCGAACCCGCCGGTGCGCAACAGACAGCCTGCGACGATCAAGGGTTTGTAACCGAGCCGGTCGGCGAGAGTGCCGCCGATGAGGAACATTCCCTGCTGGGAGAAGTTCCGTACCCCGAGTACCAGGCCGACCGCCCAGGCCGCCAAGCCCAGCGGTCCGGCGAGGTAGCCGGCCAGATACGGCATCAACATATAGAAGCCGAGGTTGATACCGAACTGGTTGATCATCAGCAGCCGCGCGGCGAGGTCGAAGCTGCGGAAGCTCCTCAGTACGGTCACGATTCGGTTCCTCCTGCCCGGTCGGTAGCGTACGGGTCGACGACGGTGGTGCAGCGGGTCCACGAGTGCACCACCCGTTGCCCCGGATGCGCGATCACATCGGGTTCGATCGGCGGATCGGTATCGACCAGCCCGTGCTCGCGGCAGTAGTCGTCGTTGTAGACGGTGTCGAAGTAGCGCTGCGGCCCATCCGGGAACACCGCCGCGATGCGGGTGCCGGCCGGCCGAGTACGCGCGACCCATCCCGCGACCAACGCCACGGCACCCACGCTCCAACCACCGGTCGCATAATGGGTACCGGCCAGCGCCCGGCACGCCCAGACGGCTTCGGCCGGTGCGACCCAATGCACTTCACGGAACGCCGAATAGTCGACGTTGCGCGGGAAGATGCTGGACCCGAGCCCGCGCATGACCCGCGGTCCGGCGGGCTGACCGAAGATCGTGGAAGCGACCGTATCCACGCCGATCAGCTGCAGGTCCGGGTTGACTCGGCGCAGCACCCGCGCGACACCCGCGGAGTGACCGCCGGTGCCGACGGCGCACACCAGCACATCGATCTCGCCCAGCTGCTGTATCAGCTCCCGCCCGAGCGATTCGTATCCGTCGATATTGTCGGGATTGCTGTACTGATCGGGGCACCAGGCCCCGGGCTCGGCCGCCATGAGTTCGGCGACCCGCTCGCGGCGTGCTTGCTGCCAGCCGCCGCTGGGATGCGGTTCGGCCACCAGCTCGACCCGCGCACCGTAGGAGGCGAGCAGGCGGTCCACGATCGGTTCGAGTCCCGGATCGGTGACCACGGTGACGGGATGGTGGTACACCGCCCCGGCCAGCGCCAGGCCCAATCCGAGAGTGCCGCTGGTGGATTCGATGATGCGGGCCCCGGGCGCCAGATCCCCGCGCTGTTTCGCCCGCTGGACCATGTGCAGGGCGGGCCGGTCCTTCATCCCGCCGGGGTTGAAACCTTCGAGTTTCGCCCAGAAGCCGCGGCCGGCGGGCGCCAGCGGCTCCCCCACCCACAGAACGGGGGTGTTGCCGACCAGCGAACTCGATTCCCGCGCCGGAGCAGGCGGGGTGAGCACAATCGAAGCAGGTTCGGCCGACTTGCCGAACACGATGTCGTTCATGATTGTCGCTTTCTGTATCCGAACCGCCACACAGGGCGGTCGAGACGGTGAGCGGGCAGCGAACACCGGCCGACGACGGGAAGGTCTCGGCCTGGCGCTGACCGATCAGCGTCGGGAGATACAGAAATTCGTGAGAATGGCCTGCCCGTTCAGCACGGGTAAGCCGCCGCCCGGCGGGCCCCGGATCCCGCGCGTACCGGTGGAGACCTGGGCGAGTGCGGTGAACAGGGCCATCCCGATCAGCGCCGTCAACAGCAACTGCTGGACGGTCGCGCCGCCGGAGGGCAGCACCGATTTCTCCACGCAGTGGATCATGTGCGGATCACAATGATCCAGGTGACCGCTCATACCGTGCAGGTGGCCCGGATAGGCGCTGCCGACAGCCGGTGCGGGGGCCGCGGTAACCGAACCGCTGTGCTCGTCTGCCAGATGCAGAGTGCAGTCGAGGATCGGGGCGATGAGTAGCACCGCCATCACCAGTGCCACCGATACGCGGCGCAGCCGAGCGGAAATATTCACCGCGGAGCACGCGGTTCCGGGCGCCTGGGGCCCTGTATCGGTGCATCGCCCCCCGGAGACAGTGCGCCGCGGTACCGGACATGATCTTCGCGTTCACGCTGTCCATCGACGTGTACGAATTTCCCGGTCGTCACCGCTGCACCTCCTTCTCTGCGCCCAATTGTTCTCGCGGCGAGGCCGTATCGGCGAAGTAAACCGCAACGGTCGCAGAACAACCTACTCGCCACACCCATCCTGCCCCGCCATCCTGTGATCAGGGCCACCGGTGGCACCGGCGATGGGAAGAGCGCCCCCGGTACGCGGCGACCACTCGGCGCCGCATACCGGAGGCGACCCGGCCCCAGCGCCTCTCCCGAGGCGCGGGTACCGAGCCCCGCCGGGGCTCACTCAGGCGACGACTCGGTAACCGGCAGCTTCCACAGCGTCCCTGATGGCATCGCTGCCGACCGCACCCTCTGCCTCGACGGTGACCCGGCCGGTCGCCGGATCGGCATCGACTCCGGTGACGCCGGCGAGGGCACCGACCTCCTTCTTCACCTTGGAAGCGCAACCGCCACAGGTCATTCCGGCGACGGTGATGATCGAGGTATTCATATCGTTTCCTATCGATCCGTTGAATCCCACGGAGCCATCCAAATCCGTGACGACCGCCCCGCGAGAGGGACTCCTACATAGATACAATACCCCCGTTGGGTATGCAAGCCCATGAACGAGTAGAGCGGTCGATGTGGACACCACCCGGCGCACCACCGTAGTGCTACACGCTGTAGTAGAAAGGGGAGGTGGTGGAACGTCCTTCAGCACGAACAATGGCGCTGTGGGCCGCCCTGGCCTCGGCGGCGATCGGGTGCGTTGCGATAGGCGCGTGGCAGTGGACCCGGCTCGAAAGCGCAAGCGGTGTCGACCAGAATGCCGGCTATGTGCTGCTATGGCCGGTATTCGGCGCATTCCTGTTCACCGCCGGCCTGACCTGGCGACGACTACGCCGAACAGCCATCGGCTCCCCACACACCACGGCAGCCCGCCTCGAAACCCTCGCGGCACGGGAACTGCCGCCCGGACTGCTACCCGGCCGCCTCAGGACGCTTCCGGAAACCGACGACGCAACCGCCCGCTACAACGCATACCTCGCCACCCTGAACGATCGCGATCTGCGACAACAGCTTCGCGCGACCGGACTCGACAACCCCGGCCGCAGCCGTCACGATTGACGACCGATCTCGGAACCCTGATCGGTCACCGGAACCCGCACGCCGGCACCGCCCTCTGCAACCAGAACCACCTACAGCTCTGCCGGGCCCCGGGTGCGGGCGACCGCTCGGCGCATATGGCGGAGGCGATCCGGTCGAGGACGGGTACCGGCCCGCCTACTCGGGCGACGACTCGGTAGCCGGCTGCTTTCACACGGCAGAGTCCGGTAGTGGGATCAGGTCCAGCCAATCCCCGACGGCCGACACATGTGCGCGCCGTCCGGCGTGGGCACGGAACGCATCCTCCGGGTCGGTGACCTCGACATAGCCCGCGATCTTGTCCGGCTGCTCCGCCTCATAGTGCATCGGCACGGCGTAGCGGGCGCCGAGTATCTCCGCGGTTGCGGCCGCCTGCCTCGGGTCCATCGCGGCGGGTAGCGGGCTCGGCGGCTGCAGATGCGGCGCGTCGACCACCGCACCGTTGGCGGGCAGGAAAACCACGTCGAACGGGCTGAACCGGCGCGCGATGAGCCACCAGTAGCCGTGGAACATCGTGTCGCCACCATGGAAGACCCGCCGCCCTTCGGCCTGCACCACCCAGTTCAGCTGCGGGTCACCCAACCCGTCGACAGCGGGAACCGCGGTGATGCGGAACGGTCCGATTTCGCGAGTGGTCCAGATATCCACCACCTCGGCGGCCAGGCCGTACAGGGCCAGTTCGCGCTCGGCCTGCAATGTTGTCACGTTGTCCACGTCGTCACCGTGCCCGGGTGCCGGTCGCAGCACCGGCGCCCCCGGCTTCAGCACATCGGCGAGCGCAGCCGCGTCGGTGTGGTCCCGGTGGAGGTGGGTGACCAGCGCGGCGTCGACCGCCCCGGTCGGCGTTGCCAGCCCCGCACCGGGCTTCCACCCCGTGAACAGCGGTGACAGGTCCTGCACATAGTCGATCACCAGCCGCTTGCCTCCGGCCTCGATTTCCAGTCCGGCCCAGCCCAGTCGCCGCATCCGCATCTCGCACTCCTTCGTTCTCGTGGTTACCGCGAACTTTAGAATACGACCGTTCGCTAAATCAATAGCGAACGTGCGTACGCTATACTTGTCACATGTCACCACGACGCTCAGCGACCGCAGCGCGGGCCACCCGTGGCCGCATCCTCGGCCGTGCCGCCGAGATCGCTTCTGTGGAGGGGCTGGACGGCATCACCATCGGCCGGCTCGCGGAGGAGCTGGAGATGAGCAAGTCCGGTGTGCACAAGCACTTCGGCACCAAGGAGACGCTGCAGATCTCCACACTGGACAAGGCTTTCGTGGACTTCTGGCACCGGGTGGTCGAGCCCGCACTGGCCGAGCCGCCAGGTCTGCGCCGGCTACGCGCGGTATGCGACAACTCCGTCGGCTACCTGGAATCGCCACTACTGCCCGGCGGCTGCCTGATGACCGCGGCGCTCACCGAGTACGACGGCCGCCCCGGCCGGGTACGCGACGCGGTGGCCGAGGTGTGGTCGCGCTGGCGGGAACAGTTGCGGGCGGACCTGACCGTGGCGGTGGAGAACGGCGAGCTACCCGCCGGATTCGATATCGACCAGGCACTGTTCGAGATCATCGCCGCCGGGCTGGCACTGAATGCGGCTATGCAACTCCAGTACGACCGAGCGGCCGCGGGCCGCGCCCGTCACGCGATCGAACGAGCCTTGCACCAAACCTGACCACACCGGCCGATCGCGGTCAGCCGCGAGCCATATCCACGAACCGGGAAAGATGCAGCTGATGGGCCACGGTGATGGTCGCCGTGGGACCGTTACGGTGTTTACCGAGAATGAGGTCCGCCTCACCGCCACGCGGATCGTCCCGCTCGAACGCATCGGGCCGGTGCAACAGGATCACCATATCCGCGTCCTGTTCCAAAGATCCCGATTCTCGCAGGTCAGAGACCTGCGGGCGCTTATCCGTCCGCTGTTCCGGCCCGCGGTTCAGCTGACTGATCGCGACCACCGGAACCTCCAGCTCCTTGGCCAGAAGTTTGAGATGCCGCGAGAATTCCGAGACTTCCTGCTGTCGCGATTCGACCTTCTTACCGGAGGTCATCAGCTGGAGATAGTCGACCACAACGAGTTTCAGATCGTGCCGCTGTTTGAGCCGTCGCGCCTTCGCCCGGATCTCCATCATCGTCAGGTTCGGTGAATCGTCCACGAACAGCGGCGCCTCACTGATCTCACTCATCCGCCGCGCCAGCTTGGTCCAGTCGTCGTCGCTCATCCGCCCGGACCGCATATCCCCGAGCTTGATCTTCGCCTCGGCCGAGAGCAGACGCATGACGATCTCGGTCCGGCTCATCTCCAGCGAGAAGATCACACTCGCCAGCCCGTGCCGAATCGAGCAACTGCGCATAAAATCCATACCCAGCGTGCTTTTGCCCACACCGGGACGCGCCGCGACGATGATCATCTGCCCGGGATGCAGACCGTTGGTGAGTTCGTCGAGTTCGGTGAAACCGGTGGGGACGCCCAGGGAGATACCGCCGCGGGAGGCGATGGAATCGATTTCGTCCATGGTGGGCTGGAGGAGGTCTTCCAGCGGGAGGAAATCTTCGGAGGTCCGGCGTTCGGTGACCTCGTAGACCTCGGCCTGGGCGCGGTCGACCACCTCGGCGACATCTTGACCGTCGGCGCCGGCGTAGCCGTACTGCACGATGCGGGTACCGGCCTCGACCAGGCGGCGCAGGATCGCCTTCTCGGCGACGATCTCCGCATAGAAGCCGGCGTTCGCGGCGGTGGGGACGGTCTGGGTCAGGGTGACCAGGTAGGGCGCGCCGCCGATTCGTTTCAGTTCGCCGCTGCGGTCCAGGCCGGCGGCCACGGTGACCGGGTCGGCCGGTTCGCCGCGGCCGTAGAGATCGAGGATCGCATCGTAGACGGCCTGATGGGCGGGGCGATAGAAATCGCCGGAGCGCAGCACCTCGATCACATCGGCGATGGCGTCCTTGCTGAGCAGCATGCCGCCCAGGACCGACTGTTCGGCGGCCATATCGTGCGGCGGCTGACGCCCGAAATCCTCACCGGGCGGCTCGGGTGGGAAATCCGTGTGCCCGCGGTCATCGACGACTGCCATCAGACTCGACCGTCCTCTCCTCCAGACCGGACGCACCCCTGTGCCGAATGGTTCTACCGCACGGGTCCGACAGTTTCGCCGGGGCGGGAAGTGTCTGCGACCAGTGTTCAGACATCCCAGCTATCGACCGGATAGATCCGTTCCGCCGGTTTCCGGCGGAGGCGTTGACGTGGTGCTGCGATGAACCTAGGCGAGGTTCTATCCACATGCCAAACAGCCCTGTGGATAGCCCTGTGGATAACCTGGGGATAGTTCACCCCTTGTTGTGTACAACCTGTGGACAACCTGGGGAAAACGCAGGTCAGGCCGGAAAAATACCCAGCTAGACCGGGATTTTCGGCGTCAACACAGTGTGGATAAACAAAGTGTCGGCGTGTCGGAGTTGTTGAACAGCCGGGCGTGTTGAGTTAACAGACAGGCGAACAGTTATGACCTGGGTCACAATACGTCCGGTTGGTTTTGTGATTGATCCACAGGATCCACATCCTGTGGATAACGTGGACACACCAAAGACGGACCTCGACGGCACCGCCGTGAGTATCCATCCGTAGACAAGACCAGCTAACCACTGGCTAACACCCCCGAGCAAAGAGCACACCGACCGGAGACCACGCTACTGCGTGATCCCCGGTCGAAGATGCCGATAACCGCGGTTCAGCCCGCGGCCACGACCTCCAGGGCGAATTTCGCGGCGACATCAGGGTGCAGGTGCACCGTGACCTGATGCTTACCAGTGGCCTTGATATGCGACTTCGGCAGTTCGATGCTGCGCTTGTCCAGCACCGGCCCACCGGCCGATTTGATCGCCGCGGCGATATCGGACTGGGTGACCGAGCCGAACAGCTTGCCGGTACCGGCGGTCTTGACCGACAGTGAGACCGACTCCAGGTTCTCGATCGCCTGCTTCAGTTCGTTGGCATGGCCGAGATCGCGGACCCGGCGGGCCTCCTGGGCCCGGCGGATTCCCTCGACCTGCTTCTCGGCACCACGGGTGGCAACAATCGCCAGCCCGCGCGGCAGCAGGTAGTTACGGCCGTAGCCGTCCTTGACCTCTACGGTATCGCCGGGAGCGCCGAGATTGTCGACGTCGGCAGTCAGGATGAGCTTCATATGCTTGACCGACCTTTCTCAGCGAGCCGTCGAAACGTAGGGCAGCAGCGCCATCTCACGCGAGTTCTTCACCGCGATGGCGATATCGCGCTGATGCTGCACGCAGTTGCCGGTGACCCGGCGGGCGCGGATCTTGCCGCGCTCACTGACGTACTTGCGCAGCAGCGGCGCATCCTTATAGTCGATATTGACAGGTCCGGTCTTGCTTTCTTTGCAGAAAGTGCAAGCCTTCTTCTTGAGCACCTTTTCGCGCGCCGGTGCCTTGGCCATTTTCGTTCACTCCGTTTTCTTGGCGACCCGCCGACGCGGGTCTGTGCGGGCCGTCTCAGAACGGCGGTTCATCGTCCATCCGGCCGCCGCCCCCGAAGGAGCCGGCCGCGGGCGCGCTACCCCACGGGTCTTCCGCTGCGCCCTGTCCGGACCGTCCACCGCCGCTGTTGCCGGCGTTGTAGTTTCCACCACCACCGCTGTTGGAACCGAATCCACCACCACCGCCGCGGCTGGTCTTGTTGACCTTGGCCGTGGCGTACTTCAGCGAAGGACCGACCTCGTCGACCTCGAGCTCGACGACTGTGCGCTTCTCACCCTCGCGGGTTTCGTAGGAGCGCTGCTTGAGCCGTCCACTGACGATCACCCGGGAGCCCCTGGTCAGGCTTTCGGCGACATTCTCCGCCGCGTCGCGCCAGATATTGCACCGCAGGAACAGTGCCTCGCCGTCTTTCCACTCGTTGGTGTTCCGGTCGAAGATGCGGGGCGTCGAGGCGACGGTGAAATTCGCCACTGCCGCGCCCGCGGGCGTGAATCGAAGCTCGGGATCGGCCGTCAGATTTCCGATGACCGTGATGACGGTATCGCCTGCTGCCATGGTGGGTTCCTCCTGCTCGGTGTGCAGTCCGAGTGCACTCGCTGTTTGCGCTAGAGCCTAGAGACAGACTCCGACGAAACCGCGGTACCGCCGGAACTACTTTTCGTTGCGCAGAACCTTGGTGCGCAGCACCTGCTCGTTGAGGCCCAGCTGGCGGTCGAGTTCGCTCACCGTGGCGGGCTCGGCAGTCAGATCGATAACCGCGTAGATACCTTCGGCGTTCTTGCGGATCTCGTAGGCGAGACGCTTACGGCCCCAGATATCGACCTTGTCGATTTTCCCGCCCTCGGTGCGGACAACGCTGAGCATATTTTCCAGGGACGGCCCGACGGTGCGCTCGTCCATGCTCGGATCGAGGATGACCATCACTTCGTAATGACGCACGAACCAATCACCTCCTGTGGTCTGGATTCGGCCACGGACGGTCCGTGGCAGGAGGTCGTCGCGTCAGCAACCGGGCAAGAGTACCTGAGGGGGTGGGTCACTACGAAATCGATCCAGCGGTGTTCGTGACCGCACTCCGGGCGGCGCGGAAGACGATTTCCCGGTATCGGGAAAGAAGCGGAATTCGCGACCGATACGGCGGGGGCAACCTGGTATTACCGCCCGTTCTGCGCGTGCCGGTGTCCGCTCTCGACCGCTCTGCACGGCACCCGCGACACTAAGGTGATCGGTATGTCGATCGGAGCGGCCGCGCGCGCGTTCGCGGCCGGTCGCGTTTCCCGGCAGACCGCGGTGATTGCGGCGGTTGTGCTGTGCGCGATCACACTGACAGTGGCGTTTCTCAACAAGGCTCGTTGCGCCGGAGCCCCATTTCGCGCCGACGGTCGCAGTATCGCGTTCGACTATGTGAAGGATGCCCGGGTCTGCTACTCCGATATCCAGTTCCTCTGGCTGGGGCGCGATATCGATCAGCATATTTTCCCGTATGTACACGGCGGCATCACCGCCGACGGTTCGCTGATCGGCGGGGCCGTGGAATACCCGGTGCTCAGCGGCCTACTGATGTGGCTGGGCGCCTTGGGTGCGGACAACGACGCGATGTTCCTGCTGTATTCGGCGCTGCTGCTGGCTCCGTTCGCCTTGTTGACGGCCTGGTTACTGGCCCGGATGGCCGGCCGGGCCGCCCTGCTGTGGGCAGTGGGGCCGCCACTGGTGCTCTACGCATTCCACAACTGGGAACTGCCGGTGGTGTGCACGACCGTGGCGGCGATGGCGGTGATGGTGCCGAACCGGCGGCCGGTGCGGTCGCGGGCCATATTTGCGGCAGTACTCCTGGGACTCGGATTCTGTTTCAAGATCTATCCGGCCATATTCGTACTGCCGTTGATGCTGTATGTCCTGACCGACGGCGACCGGGGGCCCGCGGAAAACGGCCGCACCCGCCTCGATATCCGGGGCGCGCTGTGGACCGGTGCTGCCGCGGCGGCCACCGTCGCGGTGGTCAATCTGCCGTTCGCGATCGCCGGATACGACGGCTGGCGGGCATCGATCGAATTCCAGCAGCAGCGACAGGCCGATATCACCACGAACTCGATCTGGTTCTGGGGGCTGCGTCCGCTGTTCGGTACCGACCGGGTCGGTACCGCGGCATTCGCCGATACCGTGGCGATCGCGTCACCGATGTTGATCATCGCCTCGTTCGTCCTGGCGTTGTGGATCGGGCGGCGCCGGTACCTCGAAACGGGTGTGTATCCGTGGATAGGTGTCAGTGGGGCCATGCTGTGCGGATTTCTGCTGTTCCACAAGGTGCATTCGCCCCAGTACACGCTGTGGTTGATTCCGTTCCTCGTCGTTCTGGCGGTGCCGTGGCCGGTGGTGTGGAGTTACCTCGTCGCCGATATCGCGATCGGGGTGGGGGTTTTCCGCTATTTCTATGCGATGGGCACCGGGCATTCGGTCGAGCTGATGGAAGCGGTGGTGCGCTTCGGAGTGTGGGGCCGGGCCAGCTTGCTGGTGTTCCTGTTCGTCCTGTTCTTGAAGGTTCCGCTGCGAAAGCCGCGTGATCGGGCGGCACCGGCCGAGTCTCCGGCGGGCGGGGGCGGACCGGCAATCGCACCGGCGAATCGGTTCCATTAA
>NZ_JARWNW010000093.1 GCF_029868325.1 Nocardia carnea | reverse complement strand
CGGACGCCGATGACGGCACGGCGCCACCGTCCGGGTGGCCACCGGACAGGTGTTCGGGCGGCCCCCCCCCCCCCGCGCCCGCGGCGGTGCCGGCGCCCCCCCCCCGGCCCGGAGCCGAAAATATTCTGTTGGTCTCCGGATCGGAGATCAGGAAGCCGCGGCCTGTTCGACAGCGCGGACCCGGGCCTGCGCGGCCAGCTGGTCCCCCGGCGCGGCCGAACTGTCGGACAGCACCTTGCGTGCCGCGTCGATATCGACCTCCGTGGAGAACTCGGCGGTCTCGGCCAGTACACGCACGGTATCCGCGGTGACCGAGAAGAAACCACCGTGTACCGCGGCCACGACCCGATTGCCCTCGGTATCGACGATGGTCACCGTGCCGCCCTCGATCAACTGCCCCAGCAGGGGTTCGTGACCGGGCATGATGCCGATCTGGCCCTCGGTGGTCTGGGCGCTGACGAAGTTCGCCCGGCCCGACCAGAGCCGCCGCTCGACCGCGACGAGATCAACTGACATATCCGCCATGAAGGACTACTTTCCGGCGATCTTCTTCGCGGCCGCCTCGACATCGTCGAGACCACCGCAGCTGTTGAACGCCTGCTCCGGGAAGTGGTCGAATTCGCCCTTGCAGACCCGGTCGAAGTCGTCGATGGTCTGCTCCAGCGGCACGACCGAACCGGGCTGACCGGTGAACTTCTCGGCCACGATGAAGTTCTGGCCGAGGAACTTCTCGAGACGACGCGCACGGCCGACGAGAACCTTGTCCTCTTCGGACAGCTCGTCCATACCGAGGATGGCGATGATGTCCTGCAGTTCCTTGTACTTCTGCAGGATCCGCTTCACCTCGTTGGCCACCGCGAAGTGCCGGTCGCCGACGATCGAAGCCTCGAGGATACGAGAGGTCGAGGTCAGCGGGTCGACGGCGGGGTAGATACCCTTCTGCGAAATCGGGCGGGAGAGCTCGGTGGTCGCATCCAGGTGGGCGAAGGTGGTCGCCGGGGCCGGGTCGGTGTAGTCGTCGGCGGGGACGTAGATCGCCTGCAGCGAGGTGATCGAACGACCACGGGTCGAGGTGATGCGCTCCTGCAGTTCACCCATCTCGTCGGCCAGGGTGGGCTGGTAACCGACAGCGGAGGGCATACGACCCAGCAGGGTCGAAACCTCGGAACCGGCCTGGGTGAACCGGAAGATGTTGTCGATGAACAGCAGCACGTCCTGGTGCTTCACATCGCGGAAGTACTCCGCCATGGTCAGCGCCGACAGGGCGACGCGCATACGGGTGCCCGGCGGCTCGTCCATCTGGCCGAAGACGAGGGCAGTGTCCTGGAGGACGCCCATCTCCTCCATTTCCAAGTGCAGGTCGGTGCCCTCACGGGTGCGCTCACCGACGCCGGCGAACACCGAGGTACCGGAGAACTCCCGCGCGATACGGGTGATCATCTCCTGGATCAGAACGGTCTTGCCGACACCGGCACCACCGAACAGACCGATCTTGCCGCCCTTGACGTACGGGGTCAGCAGGTCGAGCACCTTGACGCCGGTCTCGAGGATTTCGGTCTTGCCCTCGAGCTGGTCGAAGCTCGGCGGCTTGCGGTGGATACCCCACTGCTCGCCGTCGCGGCCGAGGCCGGGGCTGTCGAGGCAGTCGCCGAGGGCGTTGAACACGTGGCCCTTGACGACATCGCCGACCGGCACCGAGATCGGCTTGCCGGAGTCACGGACCTCGGCGCCACGGACCAGGCCGTCGGTGGGCTGCATCGAGATAGTGCGCACGATGTTGTCACCGAGGTGCTGGGCGACCTCGAGGGTCAGCGTCTTGGCCACCGACTTCAAGGTGATATCGGCGGCGAGAGCGTTGAACAGATCTGGGATGGAGCCCCGCGGGAATTCGACGTCCACGACGGGGCCGATAACGCGGACCACGCGGCCACTGGCGGCGCTGGTCCGGCTCGAGTCTTCTCGAGTAACAGCTGCGGTCATTTCTAGGTTCTCTTCCTGCGTCTCAGTCGCGTTCCGAGCTGGCCGCCAGGGCATTCACGCCGCCGACGATTTCGCTGATTTCCTGCGTGATGTTGGCCTGCCGCAACGAGTTGGCCTGCCGGGACAGGGAACTCGCCAGTTCATTGGCGTTGTCGGTGGCCGCCTTCATTGCGGTGCGCCGAGCCGCATGCTCGGATGCCGCTGCGTCGAGCAACGACGCGTAGATCCGCGTATTGATGTACTTGGGCAGCAGGGCCGCCAAGAGTACATCGGCGTCGGGCTCGAATTCGTACTGCGCGCTCACCTCGGCCGTGGGCGAATCGGTGAGCATATCCTCGCCCAGGTCGAAGTTCTCGTCGACGAAGGAGATCTGGATCGGCGCCATCCGGCGCACCTCCGGCGTCTGCGACAGCATGCTCACGAACCGGGTGTAGACGATATGGAGTTCATCCACGCCCGCGATCGAACCGGTACCGTCCGGTGCCGGAACCTCGCCCGCAGACCCGGCCATGAAACTGTCGACCAGGTGGTTACAGGCCGCCGAGGCGTCCGGGTAGCCCGGCTGCTGGGAGAACCCGGTCCACGCGGCAACGGGCCGGCGGTCACGGAAGGTGTAATACGTCAGGCCCTTGTTGCCCATGACGTAGAGCACCGGTTCCTTGCCCTCTTCGCGCAGGGTGGTCATCAGCTCCTCGGCCCGCTTGAGCACATTGGAGTTGTAACCACCGCACTGGCCGCTGTCGCTGGTGATCACCAGCACCGCGGCACGCTTGGGATCGGGGCGTTCGGTGAGCAGCGGGTGCGCCAGATTCTTCGACGCGCTCGCCAGCTCCGCCACTACTTTGGTGATCTCCTCGGAGTACGGCTTGGCGGCCGCCACCCGGGCCTGGGCCTTGGTGATACGCGAGGTCGCGATCAGTTCCTGGGCCTTGGTGATCTTCTTGATCGAGTTGATTCCACGAATACGGGAGCGCAGCTCGCGCAAGGTAGCCATCGGCGGTTCACACTCCCTTCGTTCGCGGCGTTACAGGAAAACAGCGCATGGTTCGCCCGGTCTACTTCTCGACGTGCTTGCGGGTGACCGACAGCGACTCGACCTCTTCGTGGGCCAGTTCGCCGGCTTCGGCCTCGTTCACCACGCGGCTGCCGTCGGACGCCAGGAAGCCCTGCTTGAACTTGTCGGTGGCCGTCTTGATCTGCTCGGCCGCCTCGTCCTGCAGTACCTTGCCACCGGCGATGCTCGCGAAGGCATCGGCCGCGTTGGCGTGCAGATCCTCGAGCAGCTCGACATTGAACCGGCGGATATCGGCGACCGGCACCGAGTCGTAGTAGCCGGCGTCGACCAGGTAGATCGAGACGATCTGATCCTCGACCGCGATCGGCGAGTACTGGTCCTGCTTGAGCAGCTCGACCCAGCGGGCACCACGCTCG
Organism: Nocardia carnea; assembly: GCF_029868325.1. GTDB lineage: Bacteria > Actinomycetota > Actinomycetes > Mycobacteriales > Mycobacteriaceae > Nocardia > Nocardia carnea_C. The sequence goes on along the minus strand of NZ_JARWNW010000093.1, from coordinate 7,816 downwards.
AGCTGGGCCAGCGACGCGGCGTCCAGGTCGGAGGCGAAGGCGGAGAACGCCTCGAGCTCACGGTACTGCGCCATTTCCAGACGCAGCGAACCGGCGACCTTCTTCATACCCTTGGTCTGCGCGGCGCCACCGACACGGGAGACCGAGGTACCGACGTTGATCGCCGGGCGGACGCCCTTGTTGAACAGGTCGGACTCCAGGAAGACCTGACCGTCGGTGATGGAGATGACGTTGGTCGGGATGAAGGCCGAGATGTCGTTGGCCTTGGTCTCGATGATCGGCAGACCGGTCATCGAACCGCCACCCATCTCGTCGGAGAGCTTGGCGCAACGCTCCAGCAGGCGCGAGTGCAGGTAGAAGACGTCACCCGGGTACGCCTCGCGGCCCGGCGGGCGGCGCAGCAGCAGCGAGATGGCGCGGTAGGCCTCGGCCTGCTTGGTCAGATCGTCGAACACGATCAGGACGTGCTTGCCCTCGTACATCCAGTGCTGGCCGATGGCCGAACCGGTGTAGGGGGCCAGCCACTTGAAGCCGGCGGAATCGGAGGCCGGTGCCGCCACGATGGTGGTGTATTCCAGCGCGCCGTGCTCCTCGAGGGCGGATTTGACGCCCGCGATGGTGGAGCCCTTCTGGCCGATCGCCACGTAGACGCAGCGCACCTGCTTGGCCGGGTCGCCCGACTCCCAGTTGGCCTTCTGGTTCAGGATCGTATCGATGCACAACGCGGTCTTACCGGTTTTGCGGTCACCGATGACCAGCTGACGCTGACCCCGGCCGATGGCGGTCAGGGCGTCGATGGCGGTGATACCGGTGGCCATCGGCTCCTCGACCGGCTGCCGCTCCAGCACGGTGGCGGCCTGCAGTTCCAGCACGCGCCGGTCGTTGGACTCGATCTCGCCCAGACCGTCGATCGGCTGGCCGAGCGGGTTCACCACGCGGCCGAGGAAGTTGTCGCCGACCGGAACCGAGAGCACGTCGCCGGTGCGGCGCACCTGCTGGCCCTCTTCGATCTCGGCGAACTCGCCGAGGATGACGGCACCGATTTCGCGGTCCTCGAGGTTCAGCGCCACACCGAGCACGCCACCCGGGAATTCGAGCAGCTCGTTGGCCATGGCCGAAGGCAGGCCGCTGATATGCGCGATGCCGTCACTGGTATCGGTGACAACACCGACTTCCTCGATGGAGGTTTCCGGGGTGTAGCTCTGGGTGTAGCTTTCGATCGCGCTACGGATCTCGTCGGAGGAGATCGTCAGCTCCGCCATGTTCTTCCTGCTCTCGGTCTCTGGTCTGGAATGTCGGGGGGTGTGGTGCGGCCGGGGCGCCGGGGATTACCCGGTGGCGTACCGCTAGGTCAGCGAGCGGCGCAGCCGTTCCAGTCGGCCGATCGCACTACCGTCGATCACATCGTCACCGATGCGCACGACGAGCCCGCTCAGCAGCCCGGGATCGACTTCGATATGCACGGTGACGGCCTTGCCGTAGATGCGGCCGAGCGCGCCGGCCAGCCGCTCCCGCTGGGAATCGGTGAGCTCGATCGCCGACCGCACATGGGCGACGATCTGCTGCCGCCGGGCCGCGGCCAGATCGGACAGTTCGTCGAAGGCCGGACCGATACCGGAACTCTGCCGAGTCACCACCTGTTCGGCCAGGGCCTGGGTGACGGTCTCGGTCTTGCCGGACAGCAGCCGCTGCAGCAGTTCCCGTTTGGCCGCCGGGGAGGCGGCACGATCGGACAGTGTCCGCTCGAGTTCCGGGTTGTCGTTGATGATCCGGCCCAGCCGGAACAGCTCGTCTTCGACCGCGGTCATCCGGCCCTGTTCGGACGCTGCTTCCAGCAGCGCCAGCTGCCCGAGCAGGACCAGGGTGTCGACCAGGTCGCGGGCACGGGACCAATTCTGGGCCACCGCGGTGGTCAGCACCGCTTGGGTGGCAGCGCTGACCTGGCTCCCGAAGACCCGCTCACTCAGCTCGGCGCGGGCCGAACCGGGCACCGACACGTCCGCGAGCGCCACACGCAGCGGACGCTGGTCGTCCAGTACGTCGACAACGGCGAACAGTTCGGACCCCGTCGTGGCCGCGACACCGTTACTTCCGGTCAGCGCGGCCCGAAGAGCCTCCTTGGACCGGGAGCTGGCCTCACGGCTTGCTGCGTACATGGTTCTCACGCCTCCGTCGTTACCTTCCGACCCCGATACCGGCATCCGACCGGTCGATCTCATCGAGGAATCGATCGATCGTCGCGGCCTGCTTGGCCTCGTCCGATACCGACTGCCCGATGACCTTCTCGGCCAGGTCCACCGCGGTGCGGCCGACCTCGGCGCGCAGCTCGGTCAGGATCTGCTGACGCTGGGCTTCCAACTGGGTGTGCCCGGCCGCGACGATACGGTCGCTCTCGGCCTGGGCGTCTGCCTTCATCTGGGCGAGGATCTGCTGGCCCTGGGTACGGGCGTCTTCGCGGATCTTCGCGGCTTCCAGGCGGGCGTCGGCCAGCTGCTTCTGGTACTGCTGCAGCGTCTCCTGGGCTTCGGCCTGCGCCGATTCGGCCCGTTCGATGCCACCCTCGATCTTGTCGGCGCGCTCGTCCAGCACCTTCATCAGGCGCGGAACGGCGTACTTGTAGACCACGAAGGCGATAATCGCCACGCAGACCGCCGACCAGACGATGTCGTACGTCGCGGGGATGAGAGGATTCACATCCTCTCCCTCTTCCGCTGCGAGCAGAATGAACTCGTTCATCGGAATCAGAAGATGAAGCCGGCGACGAGACCGATCAGCGCCAGGGCTTCGGTGAACGCGATGCCGAGGAACATGTTGGTCCGGATGGTGCCCTGGAGCTCGGGCTGGCGGGCAATACCCTCGATCGCCTTACCGACGACGATACCGACGCCGATGCCCGGGCCGATGGCGGCCAGGCCGTAGCCGACAGCGCCGAGGCCCTTCAGCGTGGATTCGTTGGTGGCAGCTTCCTGGGCCAAGTACGAGAGGCTCATGAGTCTTCCATTCCCTTTCTGTTGCTCACCCGCCGGTCGGCGCGGTGCAGCAGGTTCTTATCGGTTGGTCCGGTCGGTCAGTGATCGTCGGCGTGCTGGGCAAGGCTGATGTACACGGCGGTCAGCAACGCGAACACATAGGCCTGCAGGAAGATGACCAGCAGTTCGAAGAGGGTGAAGGCGAGCCCGCCCAGCAGCGAGAAGGGCGAGAAGATCTTCATCCAGTTGTCCGCGTCGAAGAGGAAGAACTGGGTCGCGCTGAAGAACAGCACCAGCATGATGTGACCGGCGAGCATATTCGCCATGAGTCGGACGGTCAGCGTGAACGGGCGCAGGATGAAGGTCGAGACGAACTCGATGGGAATGAGCAGGACGTGCATGGCCGGCGGAACATTCGGAACGACGACGCTGCTGCGCATATAGGTGAAGAAGCCGTACTTCTTGATGCCCACATAGTTGAACGCGATATACGCGATCGCTGCCAGTACCAGCGGCATGCCGATACGCGCGTTCGACGAGATGTTCAGACCGGGAATCACACCCGAGAAGTTCAAGAACAGAACCGTGAAGAAGATCGTCGCGATGAGCGGGAAGAACTTACGTCCGGTTTCCTTGCCGAGGATCTCGTCGCAGATCTGTTCCTTGACGAAGACCATTCCCATTTCGCCGATGCTCTGCAGTTTCTTCGGCACCAGACGCGGGCTGCGGAAAGCCAGGAACAGGAATGCGACCAGCACGGCGGTCATCAGAATCCGGACCAGCATCAGCCGATCGAGTTCGAAGGGGGTTCCTTCGAACAGCACCGCCGGAGGGAAGAAGTCGGTTAGCGACGGCGCGTGAAACTCCGCGGCCAAGGTGGTGACGCTCAGCGTTCTCTCCCGTGTTCGGGCCGCGGGATGTTTTCGTTCCCGCGGTTCGATCGGACATTGACGATCAATGTGGTCGACTGAGGTCGGCTCGAAGTTCGTCAGCAGCTGTAGCGGGAGATCCGCGCTGGCGTCTGTACGTGTGTCGGCGACATCGTCGACATGCAGAACCGAGCTCTGTACAAGCCCGGCACGGCAGTAGCATAGCGGCAGCTCGCAGCACCTTGTCGGCACCCCTCACTGGTCGCTTGCTTACCAAGACTTTACCAAGAGATCTACGACAACGCGTAGCGGGGGCGATGTTATCTACGACAGGTTGTCGTTGACGCCGGTCAGGGCGTTTCGGAATCGCCGCCCGAGCCCTGATCAGGAAGGTTGACAATAGGAACTTTGGTCCGCAATACACCGTAAGTCTCCGCGCCCAGCACGATGATCAGCGCGCCCACGACGGTCAGGAACAATGCGACCCGATCGTAGAACTCGAACTGCTGCAAAACAGCGATAACTATCAGCGCGACCAGCAGCTTTCCGACCCAGCTGGCCAGCATTACCATCCCCGCTGTGGTGGGCGGCAATTTGGCGCCGAGCAACACGACCGCGGCTGTGGCCAGGATGAACCCGCCGCCGATGGCGGCGCCCAGCAGCGCACCCCACAGCCCGGCGGCACCGGCGACCAGGGTCGCGAGGACGACAGCGAGCACGGTCAGCACCACCAGACCGATCAGCCCGTACCGCAGGGCGGCCTTCAGCGGCGCGTCTTGGTGATCGGAGGTACCGGGACTGGCAGAGCTGGTGGACACAGTCCGCACTCTACCCGGCGCCCGTAGCCGACCCCGCCGCATCCCGCCGCGCCTGCCGGCGCCACAACCCCGGAACAGCGGTCACGACCAGCGCAAACAGGAACCCCGCGGCCATCAGCACCACCACCACGCGCCGATCCATCACCGAGGTGCCCACCGCGCCGAAAGCAAGAATGCCGACCCACAGGTAGATGACCAGGACCACCCGGCGCTGCGAATGACCGATCTGCAACAGCCGGTGATGCAGATGCATTTTGTCCGGCGTCGAGAAGCTGACCCCCGCCCGTACCCGGCGCACGATCGCCAGCAGCAGATCCAGCACCGGGATGAACATCACCGCGCCCACCAGCAGCAGCGGCGAGAGCAGACCGACGATATCGCGCGGCCCGTACCCCTGCAGCGGAATCCGGCCGGACGCGCTGGTGGACACGGCGGCCAGCACCAGACCGATCAGCATCGACCCGGAATCGCCCATGAAGATCCGGGCCGGCGAGAAATTATGCGGCAGGAACCCCAGGCAGGCGCCTGCCATCGCCGCCGCCAGCAACGCGGGTGGATAACTGTCCACGGAGCCGCCCTGCTCGGTCAGCAGGCCGACCGCGAACGCGAACACCGCCACCGAGGCGATCAAGCCCAGCCCGGCGGCCAGGCCGTCCAGGCCGTCCACGAAATTCATGGCGTTGATCAACGTCACCGCGACCGCGACCGTCACCAGCCCGCCCTGCAAGCCGTCGAGCACGACGGTGGAATTACTGAACGGGTCGTAGATCAGGTACCAGCCCAGGCCCATCACCGCCATCACCCCCGCGGCGGTGACCTGACCGGCGAACTTGGTCAGCGCGTCGAGACCCCACCGGTCGTCGACGATCCCGACCGCCACGATGATCGTCGCTGCCACCAGCACCGCCGCGATATCGGGCCGGTAATCGAAACCGCGGCGCAGCGCGGGCAGCTGGTGGGCGAACAACACGGCCGCCACCACCCCGATGTACATCCCGACCCCACCCATCCGGGGAATCGGTTTCACATGCACATCGCGGTCACGCGGAATGGCCACCGCGCCGAACCCGATGGCCAGTGTCCGGATCCCGCCCGTGGCCAGGAAGGTGACCACCGCCGAGATCAACAGCACCAGCAGGAGTTCGCGCAGCGGGACAACCGCACCGGACCCGGTCATCGCACCGACCACCCCGTCACCGCGGGTACTACCTCCGCACAGCTCGCAACACTCACTGCGCGACGGGTCCGATCAACGCCTCGGGTGTGGTGCCGAGCACCTCGGCGACGGCCTCGGTGGACACCGCCCCCGCACGCAGGATGCGTGGCTGATCGCCGGTCAGGTCCACGATGGTCGAGGCGGTGGCGTGCTGCGCCGGACCGCCGTCGAGATAGACGCCCACCAGAGAACCGAGCTGGTCACGCGCCTGGGTGACGTTATCGGCGGCGGGGCGACCGGAGATATTGGCACTGGACACCGCCAGTGGACCGACCTCCTGCAACAGCTCCAGGGCCACCGGATGCAACGGCATCCGCAGCATCACGGTGCCGCGCGCGTCCCCCAGGTCCCACGCCAGCGACGGTGCCTGCTGCACCACGATGCTCAGACCACCGGGCCAGAACGCCCGGATGAGGTCGCGCGCCTGCGGGCGCACCGAGAAGACCAGGCCGTCGATGGTGTTCCACGACCCCACCAGCACCGGCACCGGCATATCGCGACCTCGCCCCTTGGCCGCCAGCAGTGCGGCCACGGCCGCCGAATCGAAGGCATCGGCCGCGAGCCCGTACACCGTGTCGGTAGGCACGACAACCAGTCGCCCCGATTTCAGAGCATTGGTGGCCGCGGACAAGCCGGCGGCGCGCGAGTCGGGGTCGGCGCAGTCGTAGACGGTACTCACGGCGACAATCGTATTGCGCCACCCCCGGCGGCGCCGGTTTCGGCCCCCTCGATCCCACGCCGCCAGGTGTCCACCGGCCCGGTCGCGCACCGTTGTACTCGCGGCGCTGCCGGACTCCGACCCACGATCAGCGGCGGTAGCGAGTTCGGCCGGACACCGAGAACGAGATCGGCCCGCTCTGCCGAGCCGATACCCGACTGCTCAGGTAGGGCTCGCCGACGAGATAGCGGCTACGAAACGTGGTTTTCCGGCGAGGTCGGGGTGTTCCACGATTTCTGCGAACCGGCCGTCGGCCGCCAGCAGGCGGGCCAGTTCACCGCCGTTGCTGTCGTCGTGCTCGATCGCCACACCGCCGCCCGGACGCAGCAGCCGGCCGATGAGCGGCACCATCGGCCGGATCACATCCAGCCCGTCGGGGCCCCCGAACAGGGCACGGTGCGGGTCGTGTTCGGCCACCTCGGGTGACAACTGCGCGCCTTCCGGGATGTAGGGCGGGTTGGCGACGACGATATCGACCCGGCCGTTCAGCTGCGTGAGCAAACCGGGGTCGGTGACATCGGCATGATGCAAGGTGATCGGTGTATCACCGGCCGCGCTGTGCAGGTCGGCGTTGCGACGGGCCCAGCGCAAAGCGTCGGCGTCCAGCTCCACGGCATGGACCTCGGCGTCCGGGCGAGCGTGTGCGATCGCCAGCGCCAGGGCGCCCGAGCCCGTGCACAGATCCACCACGATCGGAGTGTGGTCGTGCCGGACCGCCTCCAGCCGGACCAGCGCCCAGGCGAACAGCAACTCTGTTTCCGGGCGGGGTACGAACACCCCGGGCCCCACCTGGAGATCGATCTCACCCATGGACGATTGCCCCGTCAGATGCTGCAGCGGTACTCGCTCGGCCCGGCGGGCGACCAGTGCGTGGTAGGCGTCGAGCTGTTCGGGATCGATCAGCGGTGCGAGCAGAAGCCGTCCGCGTTCCACCCCCAGCACATACGCGGCGAGATGTTCGGCATCGGCGCGCGGGCTCGCCACCCCGGCCGTCCGGAGGGTTTCGATCGCCTCGACGAGCACGGGGCGCAACTGCACACGGGTCACTGTGTTTATTTTGCGCGCCTCCGGCGCGCGGGGTTTAGGCCCCCCCGGCCTTGGGGGGGGGGGGGGGGGGGGGGGGGGGGGGGGGCGGGGGGGGGGGCGGGGGGGGGGGGGGGGGCGGGCCGCGGGGGGGGGGGGGGCCGGCGCGCCGGCCCGCCCGCCGGGGAGGGGGGGGGGGCGGG